>CAIWHI010000121.1 GCA_903912435.1 uncultured Bacteroidota bacterium
ACTAATGTTATCCACGACCATAGGTTACCCATTTTTATTGCTCATAAATAAAAGCCTTCTTATGAAACGCTCCGAAAAACCACCGGTAATACAGGTGAACAAAACACCTGATATTCGTAATAATGAGCCTGGAACAATGGAATCAGGAGCTAATGAACAGCGTGGTAGCATAAAAAAAAGAAAGAAATCTGAAAATGACAATAACAGAAACGTCGACGCTAGCCAAACCAACGGAGAAAACAGGGGTTCAGCAAACGCATTATATAATTATATCATAAATGGGTTTGCGTTTAATAAGACAGCCTACTAACATAGTATATTGATCTTCATAATTAAGCCAGGGTTTTGTTGAGAAAATTATTACACTTTCACAATCGATAGTTTCCAAAAAACCATATACATACCGCTCTAAACAGGATGATAAAGTTCAGTTTTTCTATTGATTAAAGTTAGGTTTACCTTAACAAAGAAGAAATAAATTTGAGTAAAAAAAATCATGGAACCAAAATTTATAACTGGAGATAAGGTGAGGTTGGTGTCAGGAGGGCCAGATATGACCATTAGGGGTATTCATTTCGATGTATTAAGTAATGAATATGATGATGACATGTTTGACTGTATCTGGTTCGAAAAAACTAAGGAAGGTAAGAGAGAGGTTCATTATTGCCCGTTTTATAGTGGAGAATTAATAAAAATAGAAGACAGTATTGATGGAGCAATCATCTAAAGATTTCACCCCATCAATTTCTGATGAGGAGTTATTTTTTCTTGAGGGTCCACATACCCGATTGGAAGAGTTATTCTTTATTTTCGGTGTACTTAGGGAATTCATCTATGGATTCCGGAAAATGCACTTCGTGGGCCCATGTGTTACCGTTTTTGGTTCGGCCCGGTTTAGTGAAACCCATCCTTTTTATACTACAGCAAGACAATTAGGTCATGAAATAGTAAAACTTGGTTTTGCAGTTATCACCGGTGGCGGGCCTGGTCTGATGGAGGCCGCCAATAGAGGTGCCAAAGAAGCTGGCGGCAGGTCGGTAGGATGTAATATAGTTTTGCCAAAGGAACAAAAGCCCAATATTTACCTCGACCGTTGGGTTACCATCAATTACTTTTTTATCAGAAAAATACTGCTTACCAAATATTCCTATGCATTTGTAGTTATGCCCGGTGGCTATGGAACACTTGACGAGTTTTTTGAAGCAATAACTATGATTCAAACCGGCAAAATAAGTAAGTTTCCTATTGTACTTATGGGCATGGAATTCCATAAGCACCTGATGGAACACATTAATAAAATGATAAATGAAAAGACCATTAGCCCTAAGGATGCTGAGCTTTTCTTATTCACAGATTCAATAGAGGAAGCAATTAATCATATTAATAAGTTTGCAATTGCAGGTTTCGGATTAAAGAAGAAAAAGAAAATGAGGCCATTCGGCATTCTTGGTGAAAGAAGATGGAAGTTATAAGACGATACAATTTACTTTTGAAAACTTCAATTTATTATACATTAATGCTAAACTACCTGGAATAAGCATAATTTTGCAGAGTGAAATAGGATAGTGAACCTTAATTAATTGCTGATTTTGTCATAATAAACCAATGACCATGATCAAATCTGTTTATAAATACTGCTTTTGGGTGCTAATAATGTTGCTTTTCTATAGTAAGACAACATTTAGCAAGGAAATAAATAATAAACACTATAAGTTTGATCTAACCATACCTGCTAGTATGGTGGAAATAAAAGACACCAATAATATAAAGGATGAAGACCTTTATTATGATACGAGTGCAGGTATAGTACTATTATTATCAGCAAGGAGTAGCAAATTCAAATCGGTTAGTGATTATATAGATTGTTCCAAAGAAGGGCTGGAGCTACAATTGCAAAAAGAATATGATGATAGCAGCCTTATCCTGCTTAGTTGCCAAAAACCCGATAACCAGGCAAACAAAACAACAATTCTACATTTCAGGGTGTCTACCCTACCCAATGGCTATAATACTTACCTCATTTATTTTATCCATCACAATCATAAAGACATACAGATATCCTTTACGTATAATAATGAGCGTGAACAAATAAGCAGGACTTATATTGATAATATTATCAAAACTCTTGCACTTAGATAAAATCCCTCAAATTTATCCTATTTACAAAAACCTTACCTTTGCACCGTCATGTGAAACATACGCTATGCAAAATTCAACCACCTCTATAAAAAATACATTTTTTTTAAGTTCATTTCACCTTGCATTACTTGTATTAACATTATCTTTCTTTCTTTTTTCCTGCCAAAAAGAAGTTCATATTAATTTAGGCAGCTCACCACCCCAGTTAGTAGTACAGGGGGCAATTGAAACCAACCTACCCCCATATGTGGTACTAACCTCAACCATAAGCTTCTTTTCAACAGTTGATTTAGCCACGCTTGAAAAAAGCTTTGTTCATGATGCTGTAATAACCATATCAGATGGCATCAAAACCATCCCGCTTAAGGAATATTCTATTGACACAGGAAAAAACAATAAATTCTACGTGTATACTATTGACACCAGTAATTTAGCCAATATCATGCTGGGTGAGGAAAACAAATTCTATACATTAAACATTATATCAGGTGGTAAAACCTATACTTCAACCACCAAAGTACCCACACCTAAAGGCATTGATAGTCTCTGGTTTGCTAAACCTATTTACCCCGGTCCCACCACACCTGATAGTGCCTTGCAGTTATTCGTAAATTACAAAGACCCTGATACCCTGGGCAATTATGTTAGGTATTTTACTTCTCGTAATAACCAATTATACTACCCATCTGGAATTTTCAGTGATGAAGTTGTCAATGGAAAAAATATTAATAATATTGGCTTGTTTGCCGGTTATGATGCCTCACAAAGCACTCATGCCGACTCATTGATATTCTTTTATCCTGGTGATACTGTGGGACTAAAATGGTGTGAAATTGATTACAAAGTGTATAAATTTTGGGACACCTACGCATTTGCTTCAAATGCTATAGGTAATCCATTTGCCTCGCCTATCAATATTCAGAGCAATATTAGCAATGGTGCTTTAGGTGTTTGGGCAGGATATGGTAGTCTTATTTACACAAAAATAGCACACCATTAAGCCCTGAAATTGTAAATTTCAAGAATAGCCTGATTTACATTTCATGATACTTGGTGACACAATACCATTAAATGCTACAGAATCATTACTTTAGAAAAAAATTCCGAAAATAAGCCCAATTACACGATTCAATTTAATAATTCCGATACAAATGAATATTTCAGAAAAGGTACATTGCCTGATAATTGGTTCAGGTCCGGCAGGATATACTGCTGCAATTTATGCCTCCAGGGGCAAATCTAAATCCTGTATTATACCAGGGCCTGCAACCAGGTGGGCAGTTGACTATTACTACAGAAGTAGAGAATTATCCAGGTTACCCAAATGGGGTTATGGGCCCTCAAATGATGGTAGATTTCGAACAACAGGCACAGCGCATGGGTGCTGATATCAGGTGGGGAATGGTGACTAAGGTTGATTTATCTAAACGTCCATTTGTTATTGAGGTGGATGAAGAAAAATGGATAGAGGCTGATTCGGTAATTATAGCCACTGGAGCTTCTGCAAAATGGCTTGGATTGGAATCAGAAACACGCCTTAATGGTCATGGGGTATCTGCCTGTGCAGTATGCGATGGTTTCTTCTTCAAAAACCAGGAAGTAGCTATAGTAGGTGCAGGTGATACTGCCTGTGAAGAAGCACTTTATTTATCAAAAATATGTAGTCATGTGCATATGCTGGTGCGTAAGAGCGAAATGAGGGCTAGTAAAGTAATGCAGACAAGAGTACTCAAAACATCAAATATTACTGTTTATTGGAACACCGATACTGTAGAAATCCTTGGTGAACACTATCAATCATTGTGGCATAATACTACGGGAACAAACAATACCTCTTTTGGACATCAATCTCTTTTTTTCCATGCCACCGGAGATTTTAATACAGCATTAGGGGAATCCGCGGGTAATAGCAATGTTACCGGAAGC
>CAIWHI010000122.1 GCA_903912435.1 uncultured Bacteroidota bacterium
TCGATAGATGGGTGCTCCATGCTGATCATAGAAGTATCAGATACCAATACTACATCAGCTTTCAGGCGCTCCTTATTAGCCTCAAGGAAGATGCCCAGATTGTTTGAGCCAACTTCTTCCTCACCTTCTATCATTATTTTCACATTACATGGCAATGAGTTGGTTTTAGCCATCACCTCAAGAGCCTTGATATGCATAAACATTTGTCCCTTATCATCGCATGCTCCCCTTGCATAAATCTTACCATCCCTGATAACCGGTTCAAATGGCCCACTTGTCCACAGATTCAATGGATCGGCAGGCTGCACGTCGTAGTGGCCGTATACCAAAATGGTAGGTAATTTAGGGTCTACAATTTTCTGTCCAAATACTATAGGATGGCCGGCAGTAGGACATACCTCAGCACTGTCGCAACCAGCCTTCAGCATATGTTCTTTTACTGCCTCTGCGCAACGCGCCACATCTTCTTTATACTTGCTATCGGCACTTACTGATGGTATGCGCAACAGGTCGAGCAATTCATCAAGAAAACGGTCTTTATTATCGGATTGATATTCTTTCCAGGCTTGCATGAAGTTTTATTTAGGCTGCAAAAGTACAGAATTAGCGCGAAAACGCTAATGATTAAAAGATAATAAAAATGCTCAAAGTCTTGGTAGACTTTGAGCATTTAAATAACTAATTCTTATGCTTACAACTATTGATAAAGCACATTAAAACTTCCCTCAGTTACTATATAATTTGCTGTAGAAAAACTAAACGTACCACCTACAGTGCTATCAGTTAGGGCCTGAATGGAAACTTTACCAGTAGTAGCTATTTCAGGTGAACTAAACACATTATAATCAAGTGCGTAAAATGCTGAGTCGTTTTTTTGAGGTATATTGTAGGTACCCTTGTTCTTAAAATTATTGATTCTGAATTCTATTGACCTGCCGGTGCTGTCATAACCTGAGAATATTACATCATTGGTACCACCGATAGTGCTCTCGTAGCTAAACCACTGGGCTACCCATGGCACACCATTTATTTTGGCACTCATCCCACGAGCCATTACGGGGTCTGGGGTAGTGGTGCTACTTTTTTTACATGCTGCAAATGCCAATAGAGCGAGGGCAAACAACACAGGAATTATACGATTTTTCATCTTTAAATATTTTTACAAAGATAATCATTAGGAACGTTTATTAAAAAACACCCCCTATATGACGATGTTAATTAACTTTTAGACATGACACCCTATGTTATGGAATGATCGTTCATAAATTGGTCTATCCATTTCCTCGCTTCATCCTGGGTATAATAGGAGAAATTACGGTAGCGGTGGTGCACATCTATTATCTCGGCTATTCCATCTGTAACCAGTGCCTTGTTTTCCCAGTTTACAATATGGTGCATCACTGTTTCCAGGCATCCTTTTTTATAGGCTATCTGTCCTATCACATGCACAAGGGTCCACCTTACCCTCCTGGTTTTGTCATATTGCAATTCGTAAAGCAGGGGTAATATATCTTCGGGGTGGGTGCGGCCACGCAACTCTATCCCATGGCAAATTTCCCTGCGTATTTCTTTATCCTCATGGTGAAGGTATCCCCGCGACCATTCTATTACCGGTGCAGGATTTTTCTCACCCATTTTCTTCATGCTCCCTATCACTGCATTGCGCACCGAGTGGTGGGCATCAAATAACCCGGTATCGAAAATAGGGCTCACCACCTCAAAATCGTGCTTGCCTATTTCGCCGGCAGCATTTACTGCGGTTTGCCTTACTTTGGGTTCAGGGTGCGCCAGAAGTGTATTCAAAAGGTCCAATATTTGTTGCCGCAAATCCCCCCTTGCCAAGTATATCCTACCAATGGCTATGTATGCCGACTTACGGATATAAGTATCCCCATCTGAAAAATAAGTGATGAACAAGGATTGGCTATCCTTCTCCAATTCCCATTCCAGATCCTGGTGTATTTGTACTACCACCTTATCCCTATGGGCCTTATCAAGGTCATAAAATGCCATGGGCGAAAATTACATTAATTGGATAAATATTGGGCTGGAAACTCGTGTTGTCTACCGCATTCTATACAACGTATATCCTTCTGCAATAACCACACTATCAATAGGGTGCTGCACCTCGGCAAGGTAATGGTTGTTAAAACCATCGGCAAGGCCCTTTACGGTTAGCGCATATTTTACATGCATACTGTCGAATAACTTATGGTTTTCTTCCATTGGCAATAACCAGGCCTGTACCATGCATCTTTTATTGGTATATAGGGTAAGAAAACGGGGACGTGAAAATAGAACCAGTTCACTATCGCCCACATGGTCTTGTATATAGCGGAAAGCCTGGTAATCTTTGGCAGCAGGTACATAGCCTATAGGTGGGTTTGTGGTGCTTTTCAGGTATTTGAACCCGGTTACCAGGCAAACTACCGTAATCGCTATACCTATCTTCCGGGTTGGGATTGAGGTTAGCGCCGGTAGTATTTTTTGCAAGGCCAGGTAGCAGTAATAATAAACTATAGCTATTGCCGGTAAAAAATAACGGCTGTCGTGGATAGGGTAGTAGAGCATTAGCCCTATCATAAGGCAAAAGAACAGGTCCTCTATTTTTAATCCCCTGCGCACCGAAATCGCAAACCCTATTAGGGTGCATATTAATCCGGCACTTTGCATAATGCTTACCATTACTGTGCGAAACCCACTATCGGTTTCATAATAGAAGAACCCATAAATAGTCTGAACCAAAAAATTCACATTATTGCGGCATATTTCCAAAATACCTGTATGAGACACATCTTTCAGGTAATTGAGGTAAAACCCACCTGCTGAGAGGGGTGTATAGAAAATAAACCTGTTGACCACATAAAGCAACACAGGCATGCCCAAAGCAATATATGCACCGGGTAGCAGTATGGCCTTGTTGATAGGCTTGCGCAGATATAGAGCCCTACCGGCATGATAGATTAGCAGTAATACCTCGGCACCTACTAGTAATATAGCCTGTGTGCGAATCATTACCGCCATTGTGCTTAGTATTATTAGTAAGGCAATGCGTGAGGGTTTAAATACCTCAGAGCGTCTGTAGAGTAGGTAGAGCATCACAAACAAGAGGCAGGGCAGGTCAGACCAGATGCATTGTTTTATATCAACCATTATGCCACTATAGCCTATTAGCAGTGCGAGGCAAATAGCTGACACCACTCCCATCTGCTTCCTGAACCAGGCCATTAGGGTAAGCATTAAACCCAATAATAGCACCGTATTAAAATAGCACATGGGCTTAATAGATAGCCCCCATATTTTTACTATAGGAGCTAATAATAACGGAAACCCCGGTGGGTATTGCGGAGGGGAAAAGCAGATATTCCGGGTATAAAATACAAAACCGGTTTTATAAAATGGGATACCCTTACTTATATTCTCAGCTTCTTTTATATATAGGGCATAATCATCTCCCCCCCACGAATGCCCCTCATGCACATTTAAAAAGAACAGGGGAATTGCAAGAAGCACAAGCAGAAGATATGGATAATATTTCCTGATACGATTTCGGGAGATTAGTAAAACTTCAAATCTACAAAATTATTAAAGAACAGGGCTTGGTAAAGAAAACGTGAATTGGGGAAATAAATTTTGGAGAAGTGGGATTTGACATAAAAAAGCGCATTACAACCGCATTGGGCGTAGTCACTTGGTTGGGCCTAGTTAAGAGACTACAACCCTATGTTTGCGATACAATCTTCAACAGATACTTACCATTATTATTTCCTGAGAATCTTATTGGTAATGGTGTTGTTATTGCGCAAGTTGATAACCTTTAGTAGATATACGCCATTGGGCAGTATAGGCTCTATTTCTAGTTCGTTGCCTTTATAGATTGTTTCAAATGCAATATTGCCAAGCACATCTATTATTTGCACCTTCCATTGGGTGCTGGTATCGGGGAAGCCAATGAAAATTTGCTTGGAAAAGGGGTTAGGATAAATACTTACCTGGTCGTAAATCCTGCTTGTAGGTAAAGTGTTATGTGGGGCATTTTTTAAGCTGATTACATTAGTTGTCGTATTGGTCTTTATAGGGTTATTGAAATCAAAAGTGATATAAGTGGTATTGAAAATACTATCACCCAGATTTGCATCTTCCCTTGTATTAATGGAGAATACAAATTCGCCATGAGACCCATCCGGGTTACTCATACTATCTGGTAGGTTAATGTTGGCATAAAACACCTTGATAACATTATCAGCCAGCCAGGTTATAGATGCTTTATCAGAGCTATTATTTAATGCTTTAAATGACAACATATCAAGATGGCTGTCTAAAGTGTCAATCAAAGTAATGTTTCTTGCAGGAGAATTACCTGTATTTTCATATCCTATTGTATAGACCAGGGGCTTGTCATTTGTGAAATAATAGGGTCTGTTTACCTCTTTTATATTGGGGTCTAATGATGATACCGTGGTTCCGCAAAATACTGTACTGTCATCTGTTAGGCCCAAATTGTTGGCATAGGATGAAAAAGCATAAAACGTCAACAAACTACCCATCCCTATTGATGAATCAACAACAATATCAATAATTATACTATCCATACACCCCGGTTGTAGGCTATCTATTTTATAAACCAGAGTATCGCCATAGGTAGCTATAGGTGTTATTGAGGATGATACAAAAGTGCAATTGGAGTCTAAAATAACTTTGAAGGTAGTATCAATAATTACACTACCATTATTATGTAAGTCTGCATGAAGGTGGCTCACATATCCGGGCACCAGGCAATGGCTGCCTAGTGAAATTTGCAAATTCTTATGTATATTAAATAAACTATCAAAGTTTACAGCATAAATATGTGCAGTACCTGCACTATCGGTTAAATATGCACAGAAGCCTCCACCAATATTATTGGGTATTATAGCTGTGGAAAAAAAATTATTCTCGGTAAATGGATTAGCTACAGTATCAATTAGGTGAAACCCTGTATCATAACGATAAAATCCATTGATAAAAGGAGCTTCCATAATATAATCGCCCCGTGAAGTTTCTGTAGTATAGCCAAAATAAAAATTACTATTAAAAACTATTTGATGAATAATATGTCCATCGGAATTTACTTTAATCAATCTGGAGATAGCCGTATCACCAACATAGGCAATGGTTCCATTATCAGAAGTACCAATTATGTACCACGAATCTGTAACATTTACCGGACCAATATAATTATCATAAAGTAAAACTCCATTTTCATCATATTTACCCATATCGGTACTTGTAATAAATGCTACACCATTATCAGCAGTTTTCCCTGTTGTCAAAGTACAATTAGTAAATGTTTTCGACCAAACAAGGTTATCACTACTATCATATTTATCCAGATATTCTACTAATAGGGAGGTGCCTGCAAAATAAGCTATATAATATCCATTATTGTCTGCTCTCATTACATTCAAGCCAGACTGTATTACAAAACCGTTAGTAGGCTTAGTTATTCTATTTTTAATATTGCCGTTTGAATCCAATCGGGTAAACACAATAATATCATTTTCATAAGGCTCAACAAAAGTATTACCTCCAATAACGTAATCTCCATTGGTAAGTTGAGCCATGGCAATCGGGACAACTCTACCCCTAAAATCAATAGCATCTCTTAGTTGCCATTGCACATCACCTCTAATATTAACTTTAACAATGTAATAGTCAGAATTATAAGGATCGCCTGAATTATTTAGTGTGTTTAGACATATTACTCCACCATAATTTTGGCTATAATCATAGCATAGAACCTCATTCGATGGAATTGGAGTTACATAAGTTTTATGCCATGGCTGGGCATAAGTATTAATAATAACTAAAAGGGAGATAATAAATAGATAGAGTTTCTTAGGAGACATAGTAAGATAATTTACAACGAATATACGAAATATTGGTTTCTTTATTTAATTCACATAAAATTTTTTAGGCTTGAATCAGCCAATATTTTTTCTTGTTGGGCGTAGTATATGGTTGGGCCTAGTAAGGACGCTTAACAAACAAACAAATTACCAATAACAAAAGAAGTGCACCACCACCCAAATAAGGTGGCAATGCACTTCTACAAAAAAAAATATCAAAATCAATTCTTCAACTCATCAAATGCCTTTACACACAGGCGTTTCAGGTTGGCAATAAGTGCAGGCAGGGTTTCGTAATGTGCCGAATTACCCGCTGATTGCTCTATGAGAAAAATATTACTTACATCTTCCTTTACACCCATGTAGGATAATTGGGGCTTTAGGGAGTGGGCCTGTATTTTCACCGTAGCATAATCTTGTATTGCCATAGCCCTGTCAATACTATCCAGCAACTTGGGTGCATTTTCAAGGAACATATTGATGTACTTGCGGCGCTTTTCATTATTGCCCCCGGTAAACTGGTCGAGGAAGCGCATATCGGTTACCGTATCAGGCAAAGCCGGGAATTGCCGCTCTTCCTTTACTGGGGCTTTGGGTTGTTCCACTACTGCTGGTCTTTCTTCCTTTTTTTCCTGTGGCACTGGCTCATGGTGGGCCATTACCATATCCATTTTCATCATAAGCTCATCGGCACTAAAGGGTTTAGACACATAGGCATTCATACCTGCTTTCAAGTATTGCTGCACATCTTCCTGCAGCACATTGGCCGTCATGGCTATTATTTTTACGTGCCTCGCTGGCGATGGCAGGGTTTCGCGAATGCGGTGGGTGGCGGTTACCCCATCCATTACCGGCATTTGTATATCCATCAGCACTACGTCAAACTTTTGCGTACCCAGCATATCCAGCGCTTCCTGTCCGTTTACCGCTGTTTTGATGGTTATTTTCGGGATTATCTCTTTTAGCGTATCCTCTGCCACCATGCGGTTGAATTCATTGTCCTCAACCAGCAGTATGGTCATACGCTCCAGCCTTTGCAGGGCAGCCTGGTCCAGATAGGTAGTTTTCTTCACAAAATCCTGCACCTCGGCTTCCATAAAGGGTATGGTGGTGGTGAATGTGGTTCCCTTTTTCAGCTCGCTTCTCACCGATATTTCGCCCCCCATCAGGGTCACCAATTGGCGGGAGATGGTAAGGCCCAGGCCTGTGCCGCCAAATTTGCGGGTGGTATCGCTGCCAGCCTGGGTAAAACTATCGAAAATGCTATCCACATATTCGGCAGCTATACCTATACCGGTATCTGTCACATCAAATTTGATCCAAAGTTTGCGGTCTTCCCTCTTCACTAGTGAGGCATGCACTTCCACATATCCTTTTTCGGTAAACTTCACCGCATTACCTGCCAGATTAATAAGTACCTGGTTGAGGCGGGTAGGGTCACCGGTAAGGCGCTTGGGTATATCGTGGTCTATAGTAAAGCGCAACTCAATATGTTTTTCTTCAGCCTTCAGCATCAGCATATCGCGCACACTCTGCACCACCTCACGAGCCGAAAAGTCGATGTTTTCAATAATAATCTTGCCCGATTCTATTTTCGACAGGTCCAGGATATCATTAATAATCACCAGCAGATTATTGGCCGATTGCTGTATGGCATCCAGATAGCGCATCTGGTCGGGCCTGGGGTCTTTGGCCAGCAACAGGCGGGCCATACCCACCACAGCATTCATAGGGGTGCGTATTTCATGGCTCATATTAGCCATAAACTGGTGTTTCAGAAAGGCAGTACGCTCGGCAACTTCCTTTTCCTTTTGAGCTAGTTCTATCTGCTGACGCACCTGCAGGTTGCGAAGCTGGTCTATAATGGTTTGCTTAAAAATCTCTTCCTTTAGCTTCTCAAACGACTTCAGGTGGTGGAAGGCCTTGGGAATATCGCCCATCTTATCATAAAGGGCACTCAATATCTCATGAATACTCATGATGTCGTGGCGGCGCTTATACTCCTCAGCCAGCTTAAAAGCCGCCTGCAATGACGACTGTGCCTGGCGGTAATTGCCATCATCCATATACAGCCTACCCAGGTAAAAATGGCAGATAATCTGCACCTCGGCATTGCCCAGCAATTCACTTTCACGCAGGGCATTGGTAAGGTACTTGCTGGAGTAGCCGAAATTGTGCATCTTGTAATACACCTTTCCAAGGCCACTCTCCGCCATTACATAGGCAGGGGTTTCGGGCTCACTACGGTTGATGTTCTCTTCAAAATAGTGCAGTGCATCGCTAAACTGTTCTTTCTTGAAGTAGATATTACCCAGGGTATTGTAAATATTAATCAGGCTGCTCTCATTATGGGCCCGCTCAAAGATGGGCAGGCATTTGAGGGCATATTCAAGGGCACTATCATAATCATTAAGGTCGTAAAGCAGGTTACTGATACTGGTAAGGATAACCGATTGCGAAAACTCATCACCCAGTTCCTCATAAATAGCCAGTGCCTTCTCAAAGTGGGTAAGCACATTGGCCAGGTCGCCCATATCGCGGTATATATTACCGTAGTAGTAGAGCACACGGGCTTCCAGTTTGCGGTCTTTGATACGCACGGTAATGGCCAGGGCATCCTTTAGCACTTCCAGTCCGGCGGCATATTCCCCTTTCAGCCAGTAGCAGGCCCCCTTCATATTGAGGCCGCGCGCCAGGCCCCGCCTATAACCCGCATTTCGCGACCGCTCCATAATCTCATCAGCCATCTGCGAGGCTTGTTCCACATCAGTATTCCTTATCTCCACGGCAATATCTACCATGGTGTCAATACGGTCTTTCTCAGTTGTCTGTCGTGCCAGCAATTGCTGCAACTCTTTATACCTGGGCGAATCAGTCATGCTTCAAAAATAAGGATTTATTTTTTCGCTTCCACGGCAAATTGGAGCTGAAAAAAACCACGGTTGGGCGTAGTATCCTAAAACGTCCTGGTGGTAGCAAGTCTCCCCACATGCGAAACCATCAACGCAAATCGGTGCAATCAGGAAA
>CAIWHI010000123.1 GCA_903912435.1 uncultured Bacteroidota bacterium
ATATGGCTATGCCGGGTGGCGAAAAGCCCAAACAATTCAGGGTAGGCAAGGTGGCTGTAGATTGGAAACCTTATGTAGACCATTGGAAAACAACGAGGCAGGAACTACTGCCACAGGCCATTGCTACCTACCTCCTACCCTGGCAACTGGGGCAAGAGCAATTAGCCACTATTAATAGTTTCGCCGATAAGGATAATCCTGATGATTATATCAAAAGTATTACCCTCCTTATAATGGAACTACCCGAATTTCAATTAGTGTAATCCTATTACAAATTCAAAAACAGATCTAAAATGGCCATCTCGCGCAAAGAATTCCTGAAAATAGGATCATTGGCTAGTGCATCAATGATGGTGCCTGGTTTCTTAAAGGCATTTGAATTTAGCCCAAAACCTGAACCAGGTAAAAAATCATTGATCATCATCCAGCTATCTGGCGGTAATGACGGGCTCAATACCATCATCCCCTATAGGAATGATATTTATTATAGAACCAGGCCACAAATAAAAATCACTCCTGATAAGGTGTTGACCCTCAATGACGAGATTGGACTGAACCCTTATCTCAAGGGCATTAAAGAACTCTATGACAAGGGCGAAGTATGCCTGATAAACGGCGTAGGCTATCCTCAGCCCAACCGCTCCCACTTCAGGAGTATGGATATTTGGCAGTCGGGCAGTAGTTCTTCAGAGGTTTTGAATAGTGGTTGGATAGGCCGCCACCTGGATATAGACTGCGGAGCTTGTAATGCCCATAACCTGCAAGCACTGGAAATAGATGATAGCCTGAGCCTGGCAATGAAGGGGGAAACCCGGAATGCAATTGCCATAAGGGATATTAACCAGTTTTACAGGGCCGCTACAAGTAGTTATTTCAGGAAATTATCGGGCCATAAGCATGAGCACCAGTCTAAACTGGCGGAATATTTGTACCAAACCCTGGCCGAAACCACATCAGCCGCAGATTATATTTATGCCCAAAGCAAAATTTATTACACGCTTCAGACCTACCCCGATACTGCTATTGGTAAACGAATGAAGACTATTGGTTCGCTCATCATTTCAGGTAGCGAGACACAGGTATATTATGTTTCGCATGGCAGTTTTGATACCCATGTAAACCAAATTGACCGGCAGAGCAAGCTTTTCGAACAAATGGATGCTGCACTTACAGCACTTGTTGCCGACCTGAAACAAAACAACAAGTTTAATGATACTTTAATCATGACCTTCTCTGAATTTGGGCGCAGGGTAGCCCAAAATGCCAGCAATGGCACCGACCATGGCACTGCAAGTACTATGTTCCTGATGGGAGGGGCGATTAAAAAAGCCGGTATGTTTAATCCCCTACCCAGCCTTGAAAAACTGGATGATGGCGACCTGATTTATGACATTGATTTTAAAGAGGTATATGGCACAGTGTTGGATAATTGGCTACAAGGTGACTCTAAGATGGTGCTGGGGAAAAGGTATAGGAATCTGGGATTTGTGTAGAAATCCTCGAGTACTTAGCCTAATCTAAAACTGTAATACTAGTCACCGGGTGAATCTCGTACCATCCATGCTGGAAGTTGAATACATAGGTACCAGTTACTTTTACATGTTTGCCGCGCTGGGGAATTTGCACATCATTTATATACCCCTCGCAGGTTTCACGCGCATCGGGATAGGTGACTTCGCAGGCACAAACCGGCACTACCAACAGACAGCCATATTGCTCGCTGACATTCTTATCGCTGAGTAAATTTCCCTGGCCTGGATCCAGGTCAAGTCGGATATGTACATTCCCATCTTCCTGGTTTAATACTGAATATACTGTACCCGTTGCCGACATGCACGTCTTTTTAATGGTTAGCCATTGCTGATTATATACATATTTCCAAAGGCGCGTATCGCACCCTCTTTGGGCAAATGATGATGAGGCTGTGAATAGAACAAAGAAAAATAGTATAAACCTACCTGGGGATTTCATGAGCAAGAAATTGAATGGTAAATGTACAAAAGCAAATATCATGTACAATGAGGAATTGCAAATAATGAGTTACCACATAATAACTCTTAAACCCTGAAAATGTACTATCAAAATAGCACCTAAAAAAATATTAACCGAAAAGTAAAAAAAATTTGTTGGTTAAAGAAAATACTCTAATTTTGATACCAATAAGGTTTATAGGGGCTGGTCTATTCTTAGGCTGGCTTTTTTATTTATATTAAGTCCTAATTACTAATTCCCTTTTACAACCACATATCTCTTTTCCCACACCACAATAATTAAGACACAAAGGGGCAATACTATTTAATAGTATTGTACAATTTAAACATTAAGTAGGTTGGGAGTATCAATTAGGGTCAATAGTAAACATATGCTCGGCAAAGAGTCCCTTCTGGGTTATGGCTACTGTGTTTTTTTGCTTTGAATACACTACAAAACCTACACTATCCAGAATCTCTATATATTGTGTTAAAGTGAATAAACGGCTTTTAATGGGTATAACACCTTCCAATACAGTTAATTCTACTTCGGATGTAATACCGGTTTCTATAAAATATTGCTTCAAACTCAGGAATACGTTATTGAAGTTGTTCATGTTTTATTGAAACGAGGGGGTGTTTATTTTTCTAAGACGGTACAAAAATAGAAATCAGAATTAAAATTGTAAATAAACTTATTTATCTGATTGTTAATGAGAGAACTTTATATTTATCATTATTCTCATTACAGGTATCGTATCCTTAGGAATGATGATTAAATACGTTACCCCACCTATATTCCGTTTTACAAAGATTATTAGTGTAAATTTGAGTTTGACTGAATAAATGGTGCAAAGGCTTGTCTATATCTTATTATTTCTATTCCCCATTTATGGGTTTGGGCAGATTTATGATACTTCCACCCGTTTCAACCAGCCCATTACCATGGATTCATTCGTGGTAAGGAGCGGATTCAACACTAAGACTTTCATAAAAAGAGTGCAAAATGACACCACCTTTTTCAAGGCATTCAAAAGCCTTCACTTTATACCCTACAAAGCCATCAACAATATTAGCGCCTACAACAAAAATGGCCAAAGGTCGGCAGCACTCTACAGTATTACCCATCAGGAAATAAATAAGAACTGCAGGGTAACCAAGGTAGATTTAGAAAATACCAGTGGTAACTTTTACGAC
>CAIWHI010000124.1 GCA_903912435.1 uncultured Bacteroidota bacterium
GAAATTTATAGAGCAGGCCGAAATTTGCAGGAGCTATGGAGCATCTGTAATCGTAATGGCTTTTGATGAAAGCGGACAGGCTGATACACTGGAGAAAAAAGTTTCGATATCAGAAAGGGCTTTTAAGATTCTTACCGAACAGGTAGGTTATCCTGCACAGGATATCATTTTCGATCCTAATATATTCGCAATTGCTACCGGTATTGAGGAGCATAACAACTATGGGGTTGACTTTATTGAAGCAACAAGAATTATCAAACAGCGCATGCCACTGACCCGTGTGAGCGGTGGTGTGAGTAATATATCTTTCTCTTTCAGGGGTAATGAAACCATGAGAGATGCTATGCACAGCGTATTCCTATACCATGCTATTAAGGCTGGTATGGATATGGGTATAGTAAATGCAGGTGCACTGGTGGTTTATGATGAAATTGAACCTATGCTTCGTGAACTATGCGAAGATGTAATCTTAAACCGCAGGCCCGATGCTACCGAGCGACTGGTTAATTTCTCAGAAACCGTAAAGGCTAAGGGTAAGGAAGAAAAAAAGGATGATGCATGGAGGGGAACTGAAGTAGAAGAAAGGCTAAAACATGCTCTGGTAAATGGTATTACCGATTTCATTGATGCTGATACCGAAGAAGCAAGAATGAAATACCCTAAGCCACTGGATGTAATAGAAGGTCCATTGATGGCGGGTATGAATATAGTGGGTGACTTGTTTGGCAGTGGTAAAATGTTCCTTCCCCAGGTGGTGAAAAGTGCCAGGGTAATGAAGAAGAGCGTAGCCTACCTGTTCCCATTTATTGAAGCTGAAAAAGAACTACGCAGGCAGGCACATATAGATGCAGGTACTGTAAATGAGGAGAATGCAGGTGCTGCCAAAATACTGATGGCAACCGTGAAGGGTGATGTACACGATATTGGTAAGAATATTGTGGGTGTAGTATTGGGTTGTAATGGCTATGATATTATTGACATGGGCGTAATGGTGGCAGCCGATAAAATATTGGACACAGCCATTAAAGAAAATGTAGACATTATAGGTCTGAGTGGATTAATCACACCAAGCCTTGATGAAATGGTGCATGTGGCCAAAGAAATGAAGCGCAGGGGAATGAAGCAGCCATTGTTAATTGGTGGTGCTACAACCAGCAGAATGCATACAGCTGTTAAAATTGCACCTCAATACGATAATGGCGTGGTTTATGTGCTTGATGCCAGCCGCAGTGTGACCGTAGTAGGTAACCTGCTTAATAATGAGCAAAAAGAACCTTTCCTCAATACCACTAACCAGGAATATGATAAGTTGAGGCACGATTTTGAAAATAAAAAATCGGTTAAACATTATGTACCCTTCTCTGAAGCCCAGGCTAATGGTGTGAAAATTGACTGGACTGGTTACCATCCTCCTAAGCCTGAATTGATGGGTACAAAAGTATTTGCCGATTACGACCTTAGTGAAATAAGGCAATACATAGATTGGGGGCCATTCTTTATTGCATGGGAAATGAGGGGCAAGTACCCCGATATCCTCAAGGATGCAAATGTGGGCGCGGAGGCTACCAAATTATATAATGATGCCAATAACCTACTGGATAAGGTGATAGCTGAAAAATGGCTCACAGCCAAGGGTGTAATAGGTTTCTGGGAAGCTAAAAAAGAAGCACCAGACACCATCGCTTTGCTTGATGAAGCTGGACAGGAGCTCACTCATCTGGAAATGCTAAGGCAGCAGATAAAGAAAGCGCCAGGGCAGCCAGAATATTCGTTGGCTGACTTTGTTAAACCTTATACCTACGGTGGCGAGCATGAGGTAAAGGACTATATGGGTGCGTTTGCGGTTAGCATACATGGTATAGAGCAGCACCTGCAAAGGTTTATGGACGACCATGATGACTACAACAAAATAATCCTCCAGGCGCTTGCCGACAGGCTTGCCGAAGCTTTTGCCGAGGTACTGCACAAAAGGGTAAGGATTGAATTCTGGGGATATGAGAAAAACGAACAGATACCATTGGCCGACCTTGTGAAGGAAGAATACCGTGGTATCCGCCCGGCACCTGGCTACCCTGCCTGTCCCGACCATACCGAAAAATACAAATTGTTCGACCTGCTGGGTGCAACTGAAAACGCAGGTATTATCCTTACCGAATCATTGGCTATGTATCCTGCGGCATCGGTTTGCGGCTGGTACTTCAGCCATCCTGAAAGCAGCTATTTTGGTATCAATAAAATACTAGATGACCAACTGCAGGATTATACCAAAAGGAAAGGCATGAGCCTAGAGGAAATGACCAGGTGGTTGAGTCCGGTATTGGATTAATTATTAAAGCAAATAAACATGGAACCAAAACATTTAAGCTACTTCAAAGTGGAGAACTTCAAAAGGTTTGATAGCCTTGAGGTGAATGATATTGGCCAGTTTAATCTAATAGTAGGTGATAATAATGTCGGTAAGACCTCATTATTAGAGGCATTGTTGTTTGATGATGAGGACTTTGGGCAATGTCAGTTCAATTTTTGGACTACGCTTAATTGGAAAAAAATCAATCTGAATGTACACATTCGCAATTCACTTTTTTATTTTCAAAAGAATAATAAACTTCCAATTATATTCTCTTTTGGCACTAGCAAAGACAGATGCCAATTATCAATTGTGCCTCGTTTAAGATCTGAATTAAACATAGATGAAACTTATAAGTTAGCGACCCAACTTGCTTTGAATAACAATTTAGCTCATTTGATTGAATTTAAATCAAATGATAAATCTGAAATACAATTCGTATATGACAACCAAAATAAGGCAGGTTACGTTCCATTTGTTGGTTTTAATATGATTTATGATCATGATTTGGTTGATTTTTTTTCCAAAATTATAATTGAGACCATTAACCTTAAAAAATTAGAATCTGATCTTAAACTATTTATTCCGAACCTGGAATCTATTGAAATAAATAGTGCTATCATACCACAGGAAACTGTAATTGCAATTAGAGAATCAAACAAGAATTTAATTCCATTATTACAATATGGAGATGGAACAATAAAATTGTTTAGATACCTACTAGAATTGAACCTATGTGAAAATAAACGCCTGATGATTGATGAAATTGACACAGGCATACACTATAGCAGGCTAAAAGATTACCTTAAAATGGTCATTCAAACAGCCAAAAACAAGAATGTACAGATATTTGCTACAACACATTCTAAGGAGTGCCTGCAATATTACAAAGAGGCACTTGAAGAATTGAAATTGCAGGATGATGCCCGGATTATTAGGCTTGCTGATACTAAACA
>CAIWHI010000125.1 GCA_903912435.1 uncultured Bacteroidota bacterium
AAACCTGCTGAGAAATATAATGATGCCTATGTATTTGCAGATGGAGCCAATGCATTATTTGATATGGAGGGTAAAGCTGTGTGGTACCTGCCCTTGTCCGGGTCACTCAACCCCAGGAAAAACGGGGTTATGGATCTGAAATTGACCCAACACGGCACGGTTACTTTTATCTGTGCAAATAATATTTACGAAACCAACTATAGTGGCAAAATCCTATGGAAAGGGCCAAACACCGGGGAAGTTAGCGGTGATAGCACCGAGCATTACCATCATGAATTTACCAGGCTCGCAAATGGGCATTATATGGCATTGGGTACCGAGTTTGTTAGTATAGATTCATCAGTTTTTCTTATTGATCATGGATATGATGATTATAAGCCATGGGTTACAAAAGATAAAAACAGAGGCAAAAAGACGCCCTTTGGCACACTGATAGAATATGACGAAAAGGGCAAGGTGGTTTGGTCGTGGAAGCTATCGCAGTACTTTTTGGATAATGATAAGCGATACCTGAATGCCAATTATTATGATCGTTCTGGCCCATACTCAATTATTGATGTGCATGCAAATGCGTTTTACTTTGATGAAAAAGCCCAGGAATTGTACCTGTCCTTAAAAAATATTAATTCTATTTTCAAGATTAAATACCCCGAAGGAGATGTGCTCAATATTTGTGGTCAATTGGGTAATTTCAGAGTACTGTTTGAAAACAAACCAGATTTCTGCGGGCAGCATAGTTGTAAAACCACTAAGGATGGTGCCTTATTCCTCTTTAATAATAATACCTGCAATAAGGGTGAACTACCTAAAATTATGATGTTCGACCAGCCAAAACGTAAAGGTGGTGAATTGAAGCTAAAATGGGAATATGCCATCAATCTGGATGATGTGGTGGCCTATAAGGAAAAGGAAGCGAAGAAAATAAGTGATACCATAAAAATAGCACCTCCCGGGGTTTTGGCTACATTGGGTATCTATTCCAAAGGTGGAAACCTTGTTGAGTTGCCTGATAATAGCCTGTTTGCGAGTATCTGTGGGGCTTATGGAAAGGCATTTATAATCTCGCCGGAGAAAAAAATATTATGGTCGGCTTTGCTGGAAAAATACAATCCATATAAAAATAAATGGGAGGATGTAATCAATTATAAAGCCAATATAATCACCGACCGAGAACAATATCAAAAGTTCATTTGGAATGTAGAATAACACAAATACGAAAATTTTTCCAACAAATCTCTCGATAAGTGATAATATTCTTACCTTTATTGCGTTAGATTGAAAAACGAAATTATGAAGAACCTATCAATTGTAATGCTTATCGCAATCAGCTTATTTAGCTGCACCAAAAAATCTAACGATGCTATTAAGGTAGTTCCCAAAGTTACCGTGGATACCAGCACTACTGAAATTCCGCCCAAAAAGGACATTACCTATACAGGTAAATTAAAGGAAGTATTTACTAACAATTATAATATTAATTATTATAGCGCAGACACCACATACCTTAGCACTATTACAATTCACTGTATTGATACGGCCAATACACTCGTGACAGGGTCATTTACCTACGTAGACTTCTATGGTAGTGATTATCAATACAAAACATTCCCAATAAACCTTACTTTAACCAGAAACAGGCTAGGCTATTATTCCTGCGAACCTCAACAAGAAATGTATTTCAATATGTACATTACCCGCCCTGATAGCATTACTATCATTGTTAACAAAACATACCTATGTGGAGAAGTTTCAGACGTGATACAGTTTAATGCATTG
>CAIWHI010000126.1 GCA_903912435.1 uncultured Bacteroidota bacterium
GGCTATACCAGTATTTGGCATACCTCGGCTTTATTTTGGGCTGCCATAAATCATACATATTAGCCCATAAAGGATATGCACCAACTATAGACTTGCCAATTGCAAACCATGAACATATTGCTTTAGCAGAATTCAAATCATAAGCACAATACCCATATTTATCTGGTGGACCATTAAAACTCTTTAATAAATTGACCTTTTGAATTCTATTATCAAGATAGAACCATAACCTATCTGGTTCGTTTGATAATCTATTAGCCGATTCCTGTTTTAATCTAACAGGCGTACCATCATCCATAAAACCTATATACGGTGAATTAGAAACACCATATGTTTTCTTATTACTTCTTCGTTCATCTTTCAATGGCAAACCTCCAAATATCTGATTTGATTTTAATTCTTCCTTTGTAGGATCTCTTTTAAAATCACACATTTTTTGATTAGACCATATTTTTATATTGCCTCAACTATTGTCTAGATTAATAGGTGTCTTTTTCTCGATGAACTTATTGGCTAATCTAGAAATTTTCTCGTCATCGGCTCCCCATTCTATATTTAAATCACTTCGTTTTAAGTTTGAAAGATCAAATATTTCCACCTTGTTTTCCCTATTGGGGTCACTATCATCGTATATCCAGATGGTAAAGGCAAGGGGCCACTTTCCATCCAGCTTAAAGAATTCATTACTGGTGATTAAAAAGCCGTTGTGGTAGCGGAAATGGGCATCCCATTTTTTGCGGAATGCCGCATAGGTGGGCCTTGGTATGAGCCATGAGGTAGGGGTAAATACCATTACTACAGGCTTGTGGGCATGGTTTTGGGTGTCTTGCCATTTACATATATTCAGTATCTGCCCCAGGAAACCCAGATAGCGTTCCTTACCTGCATCCTCACCGGTCAGTTGCAGTATGCTAGGGTCTATGGCATAGTGGGCTTCCTTGTCTTCCCTCACCCCCTGGTTTTCATCGGTATTTTTATAGGGCGGGTTCAGCAGGAAGGCCAGGGGTTTATCAAGATTCACGTTTTTCAGTTTCAGTTCCCTGCTTAGCTCTGCCATATAGTCGGTGGCAGGCTTATCCAGAAAGTTGAGGCCTTTGTTTTCGGCTGTCTTGGGTATGATGGTAAAACCCGTTTCTATATGAAATGGGTCGGCCCTCATACGTCTGTCAATAATACGCAGCAGGTCGGGCTGCAGTTCAGATACTATTTTGTGTTTCAGCTTACCCCTCCAGCTACTCACCAGGTTTCCCGAACCTGCCGCAGGGTCAAAAACAATATAGTTTTCATTGATATTACCCGGAAAATGCTCTTTGGCAAACCACAGGGCATAGCGGCTCAGGTTGGCATCGGTAAAAAAGATACCATGCTGCTTTACATATTCGGGGTCTATAGACGCCAAAACCTCATCGAAACGGGAGAAATAATAATCTACCGTAAGCCCAGAACCTTCATTCGTAAAGATGTATTGGGTTTCAATGAACTTTATAAAGTCTTTGCGGTATTTATGGCTAATGGCAATGCTATCGCTAAAGCGTGTGCCGCTAAAGCCTATTACCCGCAGGTTGTCCATATCGCTATCAGACCCTGCAACAGTAGAGGTAATATCCCAATAAGGTATTATGGCATAAAAGGCATGGACCGCATCTATAGGATGCTCAAAAAATGGTTTTATCCGCTCTATTACCTGTATGAAATTGTGCTTGTA
>CAIWHI010000127.1 GCA_903912435.1 uncultured Bacteroidota bacterium
CCCATACGTGCAGTACCCATTTCGTGCACGGTATCTCCACCTACCATATGGTAATTGAAGGGTTCCACCTTCTTGAATCCGGCATCTAATAGCATTTCTGCGGCTGATGCCATTATATCTTTACCCATTTTCACCTCATTCTCCCTGAAAGAAAAATCTATTTTCACCAGCGGTATGCCCCATTGGTCCTTATTTTGGGCATCAAGGCTAATTTTATTATCAAAATAGGGTAAGCATTCTCCACGTCCTCCCATCCATACCTCCCATGGTCCGGGTTTAGTGAGTTGGTCTTTAAATGATTTGCCTACCCCTTCCAGCCAGCCGCTTTTATTTAACCACTCCTGCCGCTCTCCCTGTCCCTGGAATCCATAACCACGAATGAAATCATTTTTATTTTCCATCCCAGGCAGGTTTCTAAACCGGGGTATATAAAAACCACAGGGCCTTCGTCCTTTATAATATTGGTCGGTAAATGATTCATGAATACCTGTTGCACCTGCATTGCTGTGGTGGTCCATCAGGTTATGCCCCAGTTGGCCACTACTGTTACCTAATCCATCAGGATGATTGCCTGATTTTGAATTAAGCAAAATTGCAGTACTGGCAATTGTTGATGCATTTAGGAAAATGATTTTTGCAAAGAATTCAATAGTCTCTTTGGTATTTGCATCTATTACCCTTACCCCTTTGGCCTTATATGTTTTAGGGTCATAGATAATTCCATGCACTACCGAAAACGGCCTTAGGGTAAGGTTGCCAGTGATCATTGCAGCCGGTATTGTAGATGCGTTGCTACTGAAATAACCTCCAAATGGGCATCCTCTGGAACATAGGTTTCGGTATTGACATGGCCCTCTGCCATCCCATCCCCTTGTAAGGTTCGTAACTCTTTGTATGGTTAAAATTCGTTGATCATAGTTTTTCTTCAAACTTTGAGCCAGGTGTTTTTCTATAAAATTCAACTCCATACCCGGAAGTAATTTTCCATCAGGTAGGTGGTTCAATCCTTCCGCAGTTCCGCTAATGCCAATATAATTTTCTACATAATCATACCATGGCTCCAGGTCTTTATATCTTAGAGGCCAGTCAACAGCTATTCCATCCTTGGCATTGGCCTCAAAATCCAGGTCGCTAAACCTATAGCAATTTCTGCCCCATACCAGCGACCGGCCACCTACCTGATAACCCCTTATCCAGTTGAAAGGCTTGTCCTGTATATATGGATGCTCCTTATCGCTGGCAAAAAAGTGTTTTGAGCTTTCGTCGCTCAGCATACATTGGGTTGGGTTTTCTGCCCTGTCCTTTGCTGTATGACTTAAGCGGTGTTCAAATTCCCAGGGATGAAGTGTGGCGGTAGTGTAATCCTTAATGTGTTCTACATTGCGTCCGCGTTCCAATAAAAGGGTTTTAAGCCCTTTCTGACATAGTTCCTTAGCAGCCCAACCGCCGCTTATTCCACTCCCTATTACTATTGCATCATAGGTATTCATAATAAATTATTTTGTAGCCCATGATTTTTTTGTTGGCCCAACAGTCATGCATGCAATAAATTGTTTGGGTACATCATCATAATCCAGTGCCGATGTTGCACCTTGCTGTGATGTACAATACCCAAGTACTGTGTATTCCTTCAAAGTGGTGAAGAAGGGTAGCCCCAGGAATTTCTTCCTTATTTTGCCCCAAATGCTAATTCGTGGTTTACCTTCCTGTTCAAAATGGAGTAATATAGCTTCTTTTTGTTCTGTAGTACATTTGGTAAAGGACGTGCCATATTTAAAATGCGTATAGGCCTCTATATCATGTAGCCCATTCAGAAATTTGTTCTGACTCTTGGTATCTGTACAATCCATTATCATTTTATAGATAAATTCGCCCACTTTCGCGTCTTTAGCACCCGGCGTGTCAGTTCTTGGAATAATGGTTTCGGCCAATTCATCGAGCAATTCCTTATATTCTACCAGGTCAGACAAGTTAGCTTGTCTGGAGTTTTTATACCATTGGAAGGCGGGTACAGCTATAGCGGTAGCCCCTACGGCAAAAAGCAAAAATTTCACTGCCTTTCTCCTATCCATCAAATGGTTTTTATGATTTTGTTTTTGAATTGTTAACCCCAGTTAAAATGAGTTTTGCAAATGTAAAAGAAAGTAGCACATTCTTATAACCCCACCATGTAAAAAATCATTTTTTTATATTGTGAAATAGAAATAATAATTTCACGTAATGTTAATGAGCCTTTCTGGAAAGTGAGTATTGGGCGATGATTTAACAATTTATTCAATCGTGCTGATGGTGCCTATTTTCTGGATATGCTACGTAATTGTGGAATTTACCAGTTTGATTGATTATTTAATCTATATATATGTGTTCCCGGCAATTTATCATCCTGATACAATAAGAACCTAAGTGTGTCCCCTTCAAACACCATTTTAGTATCTATAAGGCTGTCTACACCTGGATTATTGTTGGTGATATAGGTATTTAAATGGTATCTTTTCATTTCCGCAAGCAAGGTATCCCTCGAAGTTATTGGCCGGGTAAGGCTATAAAACTGGCATTTGGAGAAATAGGCCAGGCGTTCCATTTTTTGTGCCTCAATACCTGAATTGAACTTGCATGTAAATTTTATGTCCTTGCCTAAGGTGTTCAGGAAACCAGCTATTTTGTATTCATAGCAGCCTTCTTTATGCATTTTGCTCATTCTATAGATAGGGAATACCAAAAAACTTATTGCGATAACATATGGCAGTAAGCCTATAATTTTAAAATGATTTCTTGTAGATAAATGATTTTGATAAAACAAGCCAAAGGCAATCATTCCTATTGGTATAAGGCTCCAGATATACCTTGGTTCGAAATTAATGAGAATATACCCAATTGGGAATAGGATAAAGAATAAGGCTAGAATAAAAGTAGGTTCGGTAGTTTTTCTGGCTTTTGGATTAAGGGCGAATTTTATCAATACCAGTGAAATAATGGGGAATGCAATTGAAATTTGAGTTGTACTCAGCAAAAGCTTGTAAAGATTTAGACCAATCTTCAATATTTGTCTAAAAAACAATGCCCCGGAACTCCAAAAATGCGGGGTAATACCATTTACAAAATAAGGGTCTTCCCAATAGTAGGGGCTGTCCTGATAAGGGGAGGGTAGTAACAAGTCAATTCCATCCTTCCAAATAGGATGGCCTACAAGAAACCATGAAAGATTAAGTGAGCCTGAGGTTGAAGTTGTCCAAATTCCATATTTGGAATGCAATGCCAATATCCAGGGAAAGCTAAAAAAGAGTAGACATGTGATGGTAGTACCACAAATTTTCAGCCAATTGCCAATATTGCCTTTCGTAATAAACCAAACCCCAACCAGAGTATTTAAGATAAAGAAGGGGAATGAATAAGCCTTAGCAAAATAGGCGAGTGCACCAATTGTCCCGTATACAGTCCATAGCCAAGGCTTATTAATGAAGCCATCTGAAATTAATAATCTAAGGGTAGATAGCAGGAAAAAGCATTCCCATATATCATCAAATGACTGGTCGAACACTGCATAGCAAAGAAAGATGGCCAGGGTTATATTGAATACCCATTGTAATCTGAAGATGACCTTCAATTTCGCAAAAAGGCTTTGACTAATGTAGATAAAACCAACTGCCCCCATGCAATTAACTATTACAGAGGCAGGTATGTCATTGATGCCTAATTTAATAATCAGTGCGCTCAACCAGCAACTCCATGGGCTCCAATAGCCATTTATAGCCTTTGAGTAATCTCCTATTGCATACCTATGAGCTATTGTGAGGTAGGCAGTACCATCGGGGTCTATATAATATTGATAGTATGGGTATAGTAAATATATCAGCAGACACATCAACAGGGCCGAAGTGAAAAAAGGAAGCTGTTTGCTTAAATTATTCATTGGGAAGTAATGGTGTTGATGTTTCAAATAATTTCCTTCCGATGCCTATGGAGGCACAACCTATGGCAATTAATGATACTGGTAAAAAATACCGGGTATTTGCAATAGGGCCGGCTGCCAATGCAAAGTAAACCAGATAACCCAAAATAAATAACCTAATTAGCCAATGTATTTCCCTTCTCCTGAAAAACCAGTACATCCCTAGCAATCTGATGCAATTGAATAGAAATATGATGGCTACAAAAAGTAGTGATGGATTGTTTTTTATGTAGTCACCCATACCATTTATTCCTTTATCCTTCCAGGTTGCAGAGAATCCAGTTCTTTCCTTACTAAATAATCTGCCATAGCTCAATTTTCCTGTAAATAAGTCAAGTTCCCCTTTACCCGGTTCAATAAATATGCGGCAGGAATTTTTGAGATGGAAGGCCATATAAGGTGCGAAATTTTCTTTGAGTAATGCTACACCTCGTTCATTGGCATAGTCATACCGCTCACTAAAATCAGGTATGGATGCAATATTATTCCGCTCTTTTGCCAGCCATCTACCTGCACTATCAGCACCTTCTTTTGCACTAAAATAGGAGTAGTAAT
This sequence comes from uncultured Bacteroidota bacterium, assembly GCA_903912435.1. Classification (GTDB taxonomy): domain Bacteria; phylum Bacteroidota; class Bacteroidia; order Chitinophagales; family Chitinophagaceae; genus Nemorincola. The sequence goes on from CAIWHI010000127.1 coordinate 4,505, forward strand.
AAAAGATGGCATTAAAAGATTGATTACTTGAAAAATGGAATTTACCTGTCCGGGTAAAATTCCAATAATTGTACATTACCACAAATAATAACGGAGTCAGTGCAAGTAATACGGGCCTTTGCAATTTTAGTTTTAAATAAGCTGCAGTAATCACCACTACAAAAACATGAACCAATGTATAAGGGTAGAGGACAGGCTTAATAAACATACCAACCACAAGTGCCAGACTCATGTAAATTAGGTACTTGAACTCCTTTTTCTGCAATAGGTTTATGAAATTCCCAAAATAGAGAAGTGTACAGGTTTGTAACAAAATGTCGGGAGCCATAGTATTGGCATTGATAAACTGGGCTGGGTAGGCTATGGTAAGTAATAGTAGCAGCCAATCCCATTTTTTGGAATAGCCTATTTTCAGGAAAACCCTACGAATATACAGGATATTGAATATTGATACTGCATTTTGAAGCACCAGTACAATCCAGTTATTTACAGAGAACAAATAAACCCCAAGTAAAAAAAAAGGATATACAGGTTGCCTCTGGGTCATGTATTCAGGAGAAATAGGTAGAGCAGGATTGCCACTGTATAGGAAATTAAGGTTCTTCAAATTTACCGCCTCATAGATATACTCATATGAATCACCCATGTAGATCCGGGTGAAGCAAATGGCCATTAGGAAAAAGGCAATATGCATCAATACAATGCTGATGATGAATATTTTATCCTTTTTATCTAATGTTATTTTCAAACTATTCGCAGATTTTTTATTGCTCTTATTCTAACTTAAAACAGTGGTTTCTATAGTAGCCCCGGCCTTTAGGCCGGGGAAAATGGTTAAAATTAAATTGGCTTTAGCCAAAATCCCGTCAACATTTGTCATCTCTGAAATGAGGCAAAAACTATTTCCTGGCCCTAAGCATCCGCCAATTACCTTGCATATCCTTTCTTATTTCAACATCCCTATACCCCGTTTCTTCAAAAAGTTGTTTGGACTCTAAGGCCTTGGATAAGGCTAATTCGCAATAAATATAACCCTTATCATTTAAATGTTCCAGTCCGAATTGGGCTATTGTTCTATAAAACACCAACGCATCTTCATCGGGTACAAAAAGTGCTATATTAGGTTCATGGTCTTTTACATTAGTATGCATCTGTTCTGCTTCCGACATAGGTATATAAGGTGGGTTAGAAACTATAACATCATATACTGGTAGATTATTGCGGTCTGCCTCATTTAAAAAGTCTAATTCCATAAATTCCACCTCTGCACCCAGTTGCGCTGCATTGCTTATAGCTACCTCAAGGGCATCAGTACTAATATCGCATGAAATTACATTTGCGTAGGGTAATTTTAGTTTTAATGAAATGGGTATACAGCCACTACCGGTACCTATATCCAAAATGTTTAGTCCCAATGTATTTTGATGATCATTAATAACCCATTGTACCAACTCTTCTGTTTCGGGTCTTGGGATAAGTACATGGTTATTTACAGTAAATTCCCAATACATAAACCATGCCTTGCCTAAAACATATTGCAAAGGCGCACCTTTTAGTAAATTAGATTTAGCCAGTTCATATTCCTTGTTTTGTCCTTCGGTAAGTAATTCTTCCTTATTAATCAGCCTTTGGGTTTTGTTTTGGCCGGTAATATGGTTTAGTACCTCATGTGCTATGGCAGCCGACTCCCTTTCATCGTAAAGATTTTGCAATTTGCCCTTCAAATCATAGAATGCCCTGCCAAAATTAACCATGTGGTAAAGATACTTTCAAAAAGTTTCAGGTGGGGTTGTTACCTTCACACTTTGGAAAGGTAATTTGGAATCAGATAAGATATACATGCAAAGGGCACTGCAATTGGCAGCCAAGGGAAGTGGTTTCACAGCACCTAACCCTATGGTTGGGGCTGTATTAGTGCATGAGGATAGGATAATAGGCGAGGGGTGGCACCACAAATACGGTGGTAATCATGCCGAGATTAATTGTCTGAATAATGTAGCTAATGTGGACAGGGAGCTCATTCCTCAAAGCACCATGTACGTTACCCTTGAACCCTGTGCACATTACGGGCAAACCCCACCATGCGCCACAAGGTTGGTGGCTGAGAAAGTAAAAAAAGTAGTGATTGCCAATACTGACCCCTTTGAAAAAGTACAAGGACGGGGGATAGAAATTTTAAAAGCTGGTGGAGTAGAAGTGGCAACGGGGCTTCTTGATAATGAGGGTGCATGGTTAAATCGCCGTTTTTTTTGCTTTCATCAAAATAAGCGACCCTACATCATCCTAAAATGGGCGCAGACTGTTAATGGATTTTTAGCACCTGCCGATGGCAGTAGGTTCCAAATTGCCGGGCCTGCGAGTATGGAACTGGTACATAAATGGCGCACTGAAGAAAGCGCTATTATGGTAGGAACCAATACAGCCAGGAGTGATAATCCTGAGTTGACAGCCCGCCTTTGGCAGGGTAAGCAGCCTTTGAGAATTGTTCTAGATAGAACTTTGACCTTGCCATCAACTAATAAATTGTTCAATGACAAGGCCCCTACCTGGGTGATTAATGAGGTAATTGACAAAGAGGAAAATGGAGTAAAATTCATTAAGATTAATTTTGGCAATAGTCTGATTGCCAATTTATTAAATGAGCTATTTAAGGAAAAAAAGTTGTCTCTGATTATAGAAGGTGGTACCCAATTATTGAACAGTTTTATTACTGCCGGATTATGGGATGAAGCCCATATTTTTACAGGTCCACAATCATTAGGTAGTGGTATTGCCTCTCCTGGACACCTTATAAACAGCCAACAAATTTTCGAAACGAAAATTGGTGAGGATAGACTAAATACTTTTGTAAATACTAACAATCCATACAAATACCAAAAGGGGGTGCCCCAATAAAATATAGCCGATGTTTTATTTAGTGTTGACCATTTTATTGAATGTAGTTATCTCGGTAATTTTTAAGTTGTTTCCAAAATACCAGATAAATACCCTGCAAGCAATTGTGGTAAACTATGTGGTTTGTGTGATTACAGGGTCATTGTTCCTTGGCCAGGTACCCTATACTGCTGAAATAATTCACAGAAGTTGGGTGCCTTTTTCTCTTCTTATGGGCATCGGTTTCATAAGTGTATTTAATTTGATAGCCTACTGTACAAAAATTGATGGGATTACCACCACCACTATTGCCAATAAACTATCACTTGTAATCCCTGTTTTGTTTTCCTTCTTTCTGTACCATGAGCACGCTGGTGCTGCTAAAATTATCGGCATACTCATAGCTTTCCCTGCGGTTTATTTTACATCAAGAGTACACAATGATGAAGATAAGCCGCAAAACCTTTTTTGGCCATCACTGCTATTTATTGGAGGTGGCTTGCTAGATACCTTAATGAATTATGTGCAATCTCATCACCTAAACACCAATCAAGACCAGGCACTATATACCATCTTCTGTTTTTCAACTGCAGGCCTTATTGGTATCACCTTACTCACAATTTTGGTATTGCTTAAGAAAGTTACCTTATCACCCCGAAATTTCATTGCAGGTTTTTGTATAGGCATACCCAATTATTTTTCTATTTATTTCTTTATCAAAGCTTTACATAGCAATTTTTTGCAAAGTTCGGCCACAATACCGGTTTTAAACATTGGTATATTAGTTATGTCTGCCATTACAGCAATTGTGCTATTCAGGGAGAAAGCAAATTCTATGCGTATCTTGGGCCTCCTAATGTCAATCCTCGCAATTTACTTGATAGCTGTTGGAGATAAATAAGTAAGATTTTAGAGTAAGTATAAATGGAAGATAACAATAAATACAGAACCATATCGGCCGATACCACAGGTGATTTTAGGGATAGAGGCAGCAAGTTTTTGGCATATGCCTATCCGGTTATGACAGCCCTTGAAGTAAAGGAGAAATTGCAATTATTAAAAAAAGAACATCCTAAGGCGGTTCATCATTGTTATGCTTATCGTCTGGGCACAGATGGTACTCAATACAGGGCAAATGATGATGGTGAGCCATCTGGTAGTGCTGGTAAACCCATTATAGGTCAAATAGATAGTCTGGGGCTTACCAATATATTGGTGGTTGTTGTTAGGTATTTTGGTGGGACTCTTTTGGGTGTACCCGGACTAATCAATGCTTACAAAACAGTAACCCTGGAAGCTCTGGGTATGGCCCCGATTACTGAAAAATGGATTGAAGATTTGGTGGAAATTAATTTCGATTATCCGGTAATGGGGGAGGTGCTTTACTTACTAAAACAAAGTGAAGCCACCGTCTATAAGCAGGAACTACAATTATTTTGTGTTATCAATGCTGGTATCCCAAGATTGCATTCTTCCTCCTATGTAAAAAAGTTATCTGAAATAAGGGGGGTAACGATCAAGCAAATAACTACCTAAAGTTATTTTCCTCTTAGTTGACCAAATACTTATGTGCCTCATCATTTATATCATCCATACTTATCCCATTATGGCTTTCGTCATACACGCATTCGCCTTTTGAAATGAGTAAAATCTGTGGGGATTCATGATAAACATTAAATACCTCAGCTATTTTATTAGATACAGATCGGTACCTGATTAAATCAAGATAATAGAAACTAATATTTTCATTGGGAATTGCTCTGTCAAGCCTGTTCTTAGCCATACTACTAATTGAACACCTTGTGCTGTGCTTAAAAATAACTACAGGTTTCGTATTGCTTTCTTCCTTTATTGTTTCTAATTGCTCCTCAGTTTCTAAAGCTATCCAATTCATGCCACAAAATTAATGGAAAACAATTTGGTAAATGTTTCAGCAAGGTTAAAAATAATAAGCTTACCACCTCATACCAGCCACATGTAGCACTTCCCTTATAGCCTCATATGTTCGCGATGCAAATGGGGCAAGGTCTTTTTGGGCCACCCAGCGGGCTTCTATTATGTTCTCTTCTTTTTGGGGCGATAACTTATCAGCCTTAGTGCCAGTCATTTTGTACCACACTGTAAGTTTCAAAAACTGCTCGTTATTTTGATGGTAAATGTGGTAAGTGTCAATTATTTTTTCATTAATTGTAAGGTGCTCAAGACCCGTTTCTTCCATTACTTCCCTTAGTGCGCATTCTTCTATTTCTTCACCCTCATCCAGTTTGCCCTTAGGTAAGTCCCATTTGCCACGCCTGTATATCATCAATATGGCATTATCCTCATTATAGGCTATACCACCGGCAGCAATTATAGGCCTGAATAATTTCGATAATTGTTTTTCAATCAATTCCTCACTTTCACCTTCTATCATTATGCCTTCAAGAGTTGGCTTGTCCAGTTGACTTATCGCTGATAGGATATTATCCTTATTTGCACCGTTCATCACCATGTAAGCCTCTGCTTCAGGATTTTTTGCTAAATAATCACCTTTATTTGTAGTAAGGATTAATGGTTTATCGTTAATGTATATTTTTTTAGAAAAAATCATGCTAAATAGTTTTGGGTTGTAGTCGTTTTTGGCAAAGGATAATAATATTGTAAAAGTATGTTGGCCGCTAGTAAGTTCCCATATTTACTATGAGGTGTAATTTATTCATAAATATCCATCTTTTTACTGCTTTTTCACTTATGCTTTTTACTTTTGACACTTATTATGAGTACTCAAAAACATTTTGCCGAAAAACTACTGCAAATTAAAGCATTACAGATTAACCTGCAAAAACCATATACATGGGCTTCGGGTTGGCGTTCTCCTGTTTATTGCGATAACCGTAAGGTTTTGTCTTTCCCATATGTACGCGATTTCGTGAAAAGCGAATTGGCGAATATGATTTTAGAGAAATTCCCTGATGCTGATGTAATAGCCGGAGTAGCTACTGCCGGTATTGCACATGGTGTTATGGCTGCCGATTTGCTAAAACTACCTTTCATCTATGTAAGGGCCAAACCAAAAGAACATGGTATGGGCAACCAGATAGAAGGTGTTTTGGAAAAAGGCCAGAAAGTAGTGGTGGTTGAAGATTTGATTTCAACTGGTAAGAGTAGCCTACAGGTGGTTGATGTATTGAGGGAGCAGGGCGCTGAAGTATTAGGTATGTGTGGTTTGTTTACCTACGGTTTCCCAGTTGCTGATGAAGCATTTATGGCTGCCGGTTTGCCTTTATACACCATCAGCAACTACCAGGCACTTATGGAGGTTTGCGAAGACCAGAAAATGATTACTGCTGAGCAAAAATATACCCTTGAAGAGTGGAGGGTAAACCCTGGTGAGTGGATGAGATAATCAAAATTCATTTTAGGCCGAGATAGGCATAAGCATTCAAGGTGATAATCTATCATTAAAATAATATTATGGCGTGGTTCCGGCTTATACGTTGGCAAAATCTACTAATCATATTTTTTACGCAGTACATTGCGTGGAATTTTGTTTTAGAACCACAAAGGATTGCACATTCCAGTCGTCTTTTTTTTAATGTAGATTTTCTTAATTTTTTGTGTATTTCATTGTCAACAATCCTGATCGCCGCTGCCGGGTACATAATTAATGATTACTTTGATGTCAATATAGATCAGATTAACCACCCAAACAAAGTTCTATTAGGTAATAAAATCCATCTCAGGGAAGGTATAAAGGCTCATCTTTTTTTGAATTTTATTGCACTTTGTTTGTCATCTTATGTTGCCTATACTTCACATCATTTGGAGTGGATATTGGTTCAGGTAGCTTGTATCACTTTGCTATGGTATTATTCTACCCATTTCAAGCGGCAATTGTTGGTAGGTAACATAGTGGTTGCTTTATTGGTTGCACTTACAATGGTGGTTTTAGTGGTTTACCAGCCATTTTTGCATGGTATATCAACAGATGTTCAACCAATTATCCATAGTTTGAGTGAGGTTAATTACTCATTTGCTATTGCCCAATCATTCATCCCTGCATGGGTATTTGGTATCTATACGTATTTTGCCTTTATGCTCACTTTAATTAGAGAAATAGTAAAAGACATAGAAGATTTTAAAGGAGACGAAAAGGAGGGATGCCATACCTTGCCAATTGTCATGGGTATACGGTTTGCACGTAGAACAATTTTGGTTATTACTATACTTACAATTACGTCTTTAATTTTTTCGGCAATATTTTTGTTTGCCTTTCATTACTATTTATTGGCCGGTTATTTTTCTTCCCTATTAATTTTGCCCTTATTAATCTGGGTAATCTATCTATTCAAAAGTAAAGATGTTTCACACTACCATAAGGCAAGCCAGGGCCTGAAAATTATTATGGTTTTGGGTATTTGCACTTTAATCATTTATCATTATCAATTAAATTAGAAAAATTTGGAGAGTATAATTATTCTTGCCTCGCAATCACCAAGGCGGAAACAATTGTTGGAAATGGCCGAAATTAAGTTCGAAGTCATTATAGCAGATGTGGATGAAACCAATCCCCCAGGTATGCCAGGCGATGATGTGCCGGAATATTTGGCCAATAAAAAAGCATCAGCAATTGCACATCTTGTTGATAATAAAATAGTTATTGCAGCCGATACTGTTGTCTTGCTTGACCATCACATTTTAGGTAAGCCCACTAACGAGCAAAATGCTATTGATATTTTAACCCAATTATCAGGCCGGATGCATAAGGTGGTAACCGGGGTGTGTATTACAAGGGGGGATAAAAAGGTATGTTTTTCGATTACTACCGAAGTTTATTTCCGAAAACTGACTGAATCACAGATTAGGCATTATGTTGTTAATTACAAGCCTTACGATAAGGCAGGGGCCTACGCTATCCAGGAATGGATAGGGGTAACCGGTATTGAGAAAATTAACGGCGATTATTACAATGTTATGGGTCTTCCCATTGGTGAAGTAATCAATGTTTTAAAGACTGATTTCGGAGTATAATCCTAGCTAGAATCAAGTTTAATAGAAAGGTAAATTGTTTTTTCCCGTAGGTTTTATATATTTGTCAAAACACCCGTTTCATGTTAAAAGTAAATTCAACCTTCTTTTCAGCCATTGGTTTGTCTATGGCAATTATTGGCTTGTCAGCCTGTGGTAATTCCAGTGAAAATAAATCGGCTGCACCAAAAGATTCAGTGGTTGCTGCGCCTAAAACCGACTCAGTAAACACAACTAAGAAAAAGGCCATCGAGTATAAATTTGCTACAGTAGAGGCTAATTTCCCTTCTCCTTTCGAAATTGTAAATGACCTATATAACTATCAGGCACCTTACCGTAAAGATTTATTGAATCCTGCATCAAATGCTGATAAATATATTTCTTTATTCAAAAAAGAAGTAGGATTTGGTGTTTATGGTATAGATATGGCCTATATCAATTTTTATGGACAGAATCAGGAAATGCTGAATTACTATTCAGTAATTCAAAAGTTGTCCAGAGATTTGAATATGGATAAGGTGTTTGATATGTATATCGATAGGTTCAAAGCCAGTGCGAACAATAAAGATTCAGTTATAACTATCATTGATAATGTATTTAATGAAACAGATAAATACCTAAGGAAAAATGACCGTATACCAGCAGCTAGTCATTTATTGGCAGGTGCACTCATCGAATTGAATTATTTGAGTCTTAACCTTTTGAAAGACTTAAAGAAAACTCCTGAAAATGCACCATTCTTCGAAAAGGTTTTTAGTGAGAATCTATACATATACCACCTTATAAAGTTGTATGAGGAATATACAGATAAAGATTCTAAAGAATTGTTGGCCTCATTAAAAGATTATCGCAAATCTTATGATGAGATAATAAAAAATAGTGCAGATCTTACTCCTGAAAATATTGCAAAGGCTACTGCTTTATTGAATAAGGTAAGGGCTGGTATGATTAAATAATTAATGATATTCAATGATGCTTTCTGTTATTGATTAGATAAAAATAGACAGATTTTTGATTGATAAGACGCACACCGTGCGTCTTATCAATTTGATACCATAAGATTAACTTGTAATCAAATTTTCCTTCCATAAATTCATAATCATGTAATTCAACCTTAATATGAGTGATAGTATATTGAGGGCATTAATGCAATTGTTTGCAATCGTTGCCAATACCGATGAAGTAGGGATTAAGGGGCGTGAAATTGTGGAGCGATTCCTAAGAAGGCAATTGAGCAACCACTTC
>CAIWHI010000128.1 GCA_903912435.1 uncultured Bacteroidota bacterium
ATAGATTATACATTGGTCAATAAGGGTGTTGTTACTATTAAAACTTTCATTTACATGCTTATTTACAATTTTTTCCTTTTGAGTCGTTTCGATCCATTTAACAACCTTTGATGTATCTACCCTACGAATAGTTTTACAACTTGGAAAGATTCCAAAATATGCATAATAGGTTCTTATTCCATCTAGATATTGAGTGCAGTCAAAAACATTAGATGCTGGATGACTCATAAACTTGGGAAGTAAATTAATTAAAACCGAATCCTCATTTTCCATAAGTGCTATTTTCTTTTTAAAAAGGATAAAACAATAAACCTATAATCTTTAGGCTAAACAATATGTCACCTAACTTTTAATGGTATAAATCATTCAAATTAATGGATATGTAAATAATGCAGAAGGTAAGAGCCGATCTTGCATTAAGTAATAATCTATAAATCCCAACCGAAATACTGTTTCTTTTTTGCGCATAATTGTAGTTTATGGCGAATGTAGTTGCAAATTCCTAAAAGGGCTTGGCTTTGAGATTATTGGTATAGTTCGAGATTATATCCAGTTTTAAATCCACAATACCTTACCATATAGGACATAATCAATTAAGATGAAAGAATGCGAAATCAATATCATTGGCATCCCTAAGATCACAATCATAAAAGGTATCAATAAAATTCAACTCTAAGTTGGCAGGTTTTTTAACATCAGGTAGCCAATCAAAGTATTGAAAATGTGATAATTTCCCTGGTTTCCTTTTAATATTTACGTAAAGGAACGCTACTCCATTTGGTTGATTACTTAACATAATTATAATTTAGAGGCAAACATAGATTCAAATTCTTGAAATGGCTCAGAATCATAGGACTACCCTATTAAAACCATTATGACATTGATTATAAAACCTATTCATTACCAAATAAACTACAAACCAGATATTGCATATAAAAAGGAGATAAGGTAGCACTACCCTATCTCCCCCAATAATTTAGATTAAACCAACCCTACCTTTCCACTACAAAATGGAATACATAATGCTCAGCATTAGAATGCAGGTTGAGCAAATACATACCATTTGCTAGTGTGTTACTTAATACTACCTGTTCGTTGATTTTACCTTCAATTGCTTTGGCATTGCCCTTATAGATTGATTGACCAAGAATGTCTACTATCTCGATAGTAATATCTTCATCAATTGTAGTGGCTAAATTGCCTTTTACTGTAAACTCACCCTTATTGGGGTTTGGTACTAGGTATACATCACCTTCTTTGGTTAATGTGATTAATGACTCTGGTAGCGCATTTACAATGACCTTGGTTATCGTCATTGATGTACCAAATTCATCATTGACTGTATAAGTAATTGTAGCCCTGCCAATAGCAATACCTGTTATAATGCCTGTTTCTGTATTTAGGCTTATAACACCTTCACAATCATCGCATGACCACATTCCACCTTTTGTTGTTTCATTAAGTGCTAATGAGCCATCAATATTTATTGAAATTGTTTTAGTATTGATGGCATGTGGTGGTGGAGCGGGGCCAACTGTTATCACCTTGGTTACCTGGTTGGTACATCCAGCAGCATTAGCTACTGTATAAGTAATGATAACAGTGCCCAACCCTACACCTGTGACAACACCAGATGTAGGTA
>CAIWHI010000129.1 GCA_903912435.1 uncultured Bacteroidota bacterium
AACAAGCATTTTATTTGATTTAAGGGAATTAGATTTATAAAAGCGGAATTTTAAACCCAAGGGCAAAACCGGATCGCCAGGATTGATTGCTATGAAATACATATCCATTATTCTGCTGAAGAACCAGTTCAAAGCCGCCTTTCAGGGTCTTACTTAGTTCAAAACCAGCAATAGTTTCTATGATCAGACTATTCGTATCACTACCCACACCCAAGCCACCTTTAATGCGCAAACAAGTATTACGAGACCTTAAAACAAGGTGTTTGTAAATGAGTCCAGCGGTATAATTGTAATTTGTTTGTTGTTTGATAGTAGTCGAAATTTTACTACTGAGGCTATCTGTAATTGTACTATTAGTTTGGGCATAGCTTAATTTGCTGGCCTGTACATACACCTCCCAACTATTCAGGTATTTACCCATGAATTCCATGGCAATGCTTCCGGTCAATCCATGATTTGGTTTATCCAAATAGCCAATTCCCAAATTCAAATATTGATAACCATTTTGCGCATTTGCCTTAGGTAAATAAAAGACACTTATTATCAGCGTAATCAATAGCATGTTTTTCATAAGGTGTCGGCGTTTAAAAGGTCTGAATAATCTATTTGCAATACAATGACCCTTCCTGATAGCTGCTTTTCGGTCATTTCTACATTCAGCACCTTATTACCGGGAAACGTAAACTTTTTAAAGGCATAGATATTTCGGTAATGCTTTTTAAAAGAAGTATTGGCATAACAGCTAAATGCTGGCTGAATCTCTACTAATTGCACATTCGAGGCTTTGGTAATTTTCTTGTCTTCTACCTTAAACCTGATTTGGTCAATATCATAAGGTAAATTGGTTTTATTATTCACTGAAATATCAAGGAATATATAATCTCTAAAAGCATAAATATTATTAAGTTCCTGCCTCAAACCATAAGCCATACTATGTACCGCATGGATTTCAGGCTTTCTTTTAAGCATCATCATGGCTAGCTTTTTGAGTTCGAATTCGGTCATGCTGTTTCCTGTAATGGCTAGTGGTTTGGTGTTTTCAGGCAGGATATTGATTTGGGTCTTTAGTAGTTCCTTTTCGGTAGCGTTTGAATAGTTAATCTTATACTGCGCGATAAAGCTAGCACCTACAATGGTCAGAATGGCATCTTCCTTCGTAGAAGAATTATTTTTCAAGGTGTCCAAATATCGGATGCGCAAGATGTTTTTTACAGGCAAGTCCGCAACTATTTTAGGGTTGGAAATATCCACATAAGCGATAGGTTCCGGGGAAATAAAATGAATATTTATTGTATTATTCAAATAAACCACAGGTAAGGAATCTATAAGTAGGTTGCTTTTTTGCGGCTCTGTTGGTGGTTTTACTTGCGCGAATAAATGGCTAGCTGACCATAAGGTCAGGCAAAGCAGGATAATGATGTTTTTCATGGTAATTATTAATAAGATTTTTGGGTGTTTTTGAGTTCACTAGGGTCAATCAGGTATACAAAAGTGCCATATTTGATATTGGCTTTGTTTTTACGAATCAGGGAGGCTACCGCCCCGGAGGTGGATTGGAATACCTTATCCATCATGCTCATGGTAAATGAAGAAGATGAATTATCCACACTTACTCCTTGCACTGTGCTGGTGCCCAGTTCCTTAGAGAATTCCCTAAATGAGGAAGCGGGAACATACAAGCCGGGTAAGCCGTCCAAATCATAGACCTGTAATTTGACAGGCAAAATATCATCCACTACCAAAATGCTACTGATACCTAGGTTGACCCTTTGTTCCGTAAAACCGTTGATTTCGGCATAGATGTAGGTG
>CAIWHI010000130.1 GCA_903912435.1 uncultured Bacteroidota bacterium
AAGAACCAGAACAAGTGCTGATAAAGGATAGCAGAACCACCGATGTGTGGAAGAGCCTTACCACCGATAAAAATTTCAGAGAGGTAGAAGCTGGTACCGAAGTTACGGTCGAATATCAACAGAACGAAACCAGAGAACAATACAGGGAATGACAATACGCCAAGCACAGCAGTAAAGAACAGAGCCCAGATAGTTAATGGTAAACGAGTCATGGTCATACCCTTAGTACGCATATTCAGTACAGTAGAGATATAGTTAAGACCACCTAATAATGAAGATACAACGAATGTAGCCATACTTAACAACCACAAATCCATACCAACACCAGAACCTAAAGAAGCTTCTTTAAGGGCACTTAACGGAGGGTAAGTTGTCCATCCACCACTAGCAGGACCAGTTTCAACAAACAATGAAACAAACATCAAAATACTAGCGAGGAAGAAGAACCAATAAGACAACATATTCATGAATGGAGACGCCATATCACGAGCACCAATCTGTAGAGGTATCAGCAGGTTAGCAAAGGTTCCGCTCAATCCGGCGGTTAATACAAAGAACACAAGAATGGTTCCGTGCATTGTAACTAGCGCATAATAGAACTCAGGAGATAACTTACCACCTTTAGCCCATTCACCTAACACTTTCTCCATAATAGGAAAGGTACTATCAGGAAAACCCAATTGTAAGCGGAAAAACACTGACATCAGTGCACCAATCATGGCCCAGATGATACCAGTGATCAAAAACTGCTTACCAATGATTTTGTGATCCTGGCTGAAAATATATTTCCAGATAAAATGCTGCTCATGATGGTCGTGCCCGTGGTCATCGTGATGGCCGGCAGACTCAGCAGCATGTGATACGTTTGATCCCTGAAGTATGATATGTTCGTTACTCATTTTAAAACTCTTTTTGGCTAGATTCAGATTAGTTGTATGATAATTAGCCGGTTATTTCATTGTTACCGCTTTAACAGTGTCCTTTTTAGGTTCCTCAGTGGTACCTGCTGCTGGTTTAGCATCAGAAGGTGCACTATGGTTCATTGCATAATATGATTGCTGGCTTGTCATCCATTTATCATAATCAGCCTGAGATTGAACAATAATAGTTCCCCTCATTGCATAGTGTCCTTTACCACATAACTGGTCGCAGGCTATCTCATATACGAAGTCAGGATTCTTGGTAATCAACTTCATCGAATCGGTTGTAATGGTAGGAGTGAAACACATTGTAGTGGTAATACCAGGCACAGCATCCATTTTCATACGGAAGTGAGGTAAACCAACATCATGAATAACATCACGTGAACAGATAAGCAATTTTACAGGCTTATTTACTACAACATGCAATTCGCCACTTTGAGAAATGATGTCATCCATATTATGTGGATCAGACCAATCCATACCAAGGATATTGGTAGCATCGTTAATAGAGCGGAAATCGCGTTTACCCAATTCATTGTCTTTACCTGGGTATCTAACAATCCAGTTGAATTGCTTACCTACCACTTCTACTATTGTAGCATCAGGAGGAGCAGGGGCAGTAACATCATACCAGTTACGAAGACCAATCGCCACCAGAATAGCCATAGCAATAGCAGGGATAGTAGTCCATATTAATTCCAGTTTATTACTGTGTGCAAAGAAAAAAGATGGACGATTTTCAGAGGCACGGTATTTATAGCAGAACCAAAACAAAACGGCCTGTGTGGCAAAAAACACAATACCTGTTACGCAAATAGTGTAGAAGAACATATTGTCATAATTCACTCCTGTGCGACAAGCTGCAACCGGAAGCATACGGTCTACAAATATGCTATGGCAAAACCATATACCCCACATACCTAAAGCAAAAACCACCAGCAGCAAAACTGCCATAATATTGTTGGTTTGTGCTTTAACCTTCTCACCTCCGCGCAACACTGCTGAGTGCTCGCTAGCCTTTCCAATCTGGTAGATAATGATAAATACCAGTATTATCAATGTTATTATTATAAATACCGACATAGTCGCTCAGCTTATATTTACTTGTTAAAATTTAATCTTTAATGTTGTGTACTAATATTTGTGCTTATGGGCACTAATCGAAAACTATGGACTTACATGTATTACAGCTTCCTTAAGCATAATATTGTTTGTAGGAACCAAATTTGATTTAGTCAATGTGCGTGATACTGACATAATTAAGATACCTGCAAAGCCCATAAATATTCCGATTTCGTACCAGTTAATGTGCCAGTTTTCACCTAATGGACCAGGCATAATCATCTGGAAATAATCTAACCAATGACCGAATATAATAATCATTGCCATAAAAGTAACAGTGAAGTAGTTACGTTTTGCAGGACGTGACATCAAAATCAAAATCGGCATACAGAAGTTGATAATAAAGTTAGCATAGAAAATTACGCTGTATGGTCCTTGCTGACGCAATTTGAAATATACTGTTTCATCAGGCTGATTGGAATACCATATCAACATGTACTGTGAGAACCATAGGTAAGTCCAAAATACGCTAATAGCAAACATAAACTTACCTAAGTCATGAATATGCTCCTTATTTACCAATTCAAGATTACCTTGATTCTTAAGATAGATAACCCATAACATAATTAGAGAGAAACCACTAACTAATGCACTTGCGAAAGTATACCAGCTAAACAAAGTAGAATACCAATGAGCCTGAATACTCATAATCCAATACCAAGGGGCAGTACTCATTTGAGAAAGAGCGTATACAAATAAGAATACACCTGACATACGGAAGATTTTCCAATAAATCTTAGTGTCATTTTTTGGTGCACTTTCCTGAGCAATTGATTGAGCCCTGAAATAACGGCCAAAATAAGACCATAAGCCAAGGAACACAACTGTAAAGCCTACAAACATCGCAGGATTCAAGAAAGGTTTTTTACCCAAAAGGACCTTATCATCACCAGGAGTAACCCATGGAAAAATACTATTTAGGTGATGTGAATTCCTGAAACCAAATACTATACAGAACAGTATTACAGCAAGGATGGTGGCAAAAATCCAAACATTGGCGCCAATAGCCTCAGGAACACGCTTATAGGCTATAAGCCATGAACCCTGTGCCAGGGATACAGCAGCCTGCAGGAAAATGCTGACAGTAGTAATCAGTGTAAAAAATACGGCGTCGTGAAGCAGGACAGCCCAGAACCTGGCTTTGTCCGCATCATTGGAATGCTGGCCCATTAGCAGACTTACAACACCCGCCACCAGCGTGAGCACGCCAACAGCAATCAGTGCCATGCTCGTATTTTTTAAGCGTCCGGGTATCTCAAAACGGTCATTCATCTTATTCAACTTTTATTAAAAAACGTTTTAAACTTACAAATGATATTCTATTGCCACCAAACGGTTGCAATTCTATTTCTTTTTCTCGTCCTTCTTGTCTTTGCTATCAGCCATTGCTACAGCACCCTTTGTAGTATCAACAACTACAGGAGTAGCTTTACCACTTTCACCGAAAGTAAAAGCATCACCACCATTAGCCGACTGATATTTCTTGATGTAAGCAAGAACCATCCAACGTTGTTTAACGTCGAGTTGGCTAGCGTAAGAGCCCATCATGTTTTTACCATACTTAATAGCTGCATACATCTGGCCTACAGGCATGTGAAGATATTTGGCATCCTTGAAATTAGCCGGCATTGAAGCAAATTTACCACTTGCAAACAAAGGACCCTGCCCATCAAGATTAGAACCATGGCAGATACCGCAATAGATGTTAAACAACCTACCACCCTCTTTCAACTCATCAGCATTAAAACGCATTGATGTAGTATAAGTTTTATAGGCAGTAGTATCACCTTCTTTCAGATGGTCGTATAAGTGACCGCGGGCAATAGCTCCTTCAACAGGTTTACGGCTTGTGAGACTGTCAGAAAAATTCGGATTGGATGTATAAGCATCATAAGCAACCGAGTAAGTCATGTCAGGTGCGTAAATGTGACCCGGAGTACGACGCATATTACCTGAGTCGCAAGACGCCAGGCCCAGCGTTAATCCCAGGCTTACTACTACTATGCTTTTAATCTTGTTCATATTCAAAGTAAAAAGTAAAAATTCAAAAGTCAAAACAAATTTGTATTTAGGTCTTTCTATTAATGATAACAGAATCCTCAATCAAACAAGTAAACTATCCTGCAGCCAGTTCGTATGGTTCTTTTTTATCCCAACGGCCATACCACCATCCTGCTTCTGCTGTCTGAACCGAAGTTTCTTTAGCACCTGTACTTTGCAGGAACTTAATTACTTCTTCTTCTTTCATATGCTTGGTGATTTCGATAACCATCACAAACATATCATCACTCTGCCTTGGGTGGAAAACGTGTTTCTTAACACCTGGCATAATTTGATTCAAATAGCAAAATGTCAAAGTCATACCTACGGCTGCAAACAATACTGTCAACTCGAAGGTAATTGGAATCCATGCCGGTAAGGCAAAGTGTGGTTTACCACCATATACTATTGGCCAATCAGAAGTATAAATCCAGGAAATAAAACCTACTGCTGTTGAAGTACCACACAAGCCATATATAAAGCCTGCGATGTGAAGGTCAGTAACTTTTAATCCCATTGCTTCATCAAGACCGTGAACCGCAAATGGAGTAAAGATATCGTGTATCTTATACCCGCTACTGCGCACTTTCTTGACAGCAGGAAATAAAACTGCCTCATCATCAAAAGCCGCAACTGCAAATTTTTTTATAGCCATTTTTTACAAATTCAATATCAAAAATTCAAAAACCAGATAAATATTCAATCCTGATTATCCAATACTCTTAATTCATTATTAGTGGTGAGCCACTACTTCATCATGATGCTCTTCTTCGTGATGTGCATGCTGAGATTGGATAAATTCACTCTCATCCATATCTTCAATAGCCTGCATATCCCTCTTGTAATTATCACCAGATGTTTTCAGTACGAACTTGATTTCAGCTACTGCTATTACAGGGAAGTATTTAGCAAATAAGAAATAGCATGTAAAGAACAAACCGAAAGTACCTAAATAGAAACCAACCTCAGGCCATGTAGGGCTATAATATGCCCAGCTTCCTGGAATCCAATCGCGATAAGTAGAGGTAACGATGATTACGAAACGCTCGAACCACATACCGATGTTCACCACAATAGACATAAAGAAGGTGAAAGGTACATTACGACGAAGTTTCTTAACCCAGAACAACTGAGGAGATACCACGTTGCAAGTCATCATGGCCCAATAGCTCCACCAATATGGACCCATAATACGCCATTGGAAAGCTGCCATCTCGCCCCATGACTGAGAGTACCAGGAGATGAAAAGCTCTGTAAGGTAAGCAACACCTACTATTGAACCTGTAAGTACAATGATTTTGTTCATTGCCTCCAGGTGACCGATAGTAATATATTCTTCAAGGTGAAGAATCTTACGGGTTAATACCAACAAGGTGTTAACCATCGCAAAACCAGAGAATACTGCACCAGCAACGAAGTATGGAGGGAAGATGGTAGTGTGCCATCCTGGAATAACTGAGGTAGCGAAGTCAAAAGATACAATAGTGTGTACTGAAAGTACCAGTGGAGTAGACAAACCAGCCAAAACAAGTGAAAGAGCCTCATGCCTCTGCCAGTTTTTAGCAGAACCTGTCCAACCAAAAGATGCAACACCATATAATAGCTTGCGCAATTTGGTTTTAGCCCTGTCACGTATCAAAGAGAAGTCAGGAACAAGACCGCAATACCAGAATAAAAGAGAAACGGTAAAGTAAGTAGATATCGCGAATACGTCCCAAAGAAGTGGTGAATCGAAGTTAGGCCAAAGTGGACCACGGCTATTAGGTAAAGGTAATACCCAGAAACCATCCCATACACGACCCATGTGCCAAATAGGGAACTGTCCTGCACACATTACCGCGAAGATTGTCATGGCCTCAGCAGCGCGGTTCACACCGGTACGCCAGCCCTGACGGAAAAGTAACAAGATAGCAGAAATCAATGTACCAGCGTGACCGATACCAATCCACCATACGAAGTTGGTGATATCCCAACCCCAACCAACAGTACGGTTTACTCCCCATGTTCCTAATCCCCAATATACTGCCCAGCTAACGGAAAATAATCCATAGCATAGGAGGATAATGGAAAAGAAAAAACCCACATACCACATGCGACCCGGCTTGCGCTCAATAGGGCCTATAATATCTTCAGACACTTGATGATAAGTCTTATTACCATCTACCAGTGGCTCCCTTACAAACGATTCGTACTTAAGATGCATAGCACGTAATTAGTATTTTTTAGTTGTGAAGGAACAACGACTATAATCATTGTCCCCCCAATTTCAATATATCAAAAAACCTTCAAAACTCTTATTCTTTATCTCCGGTACTTTTACCGTGATAACTGATACCTATTAAATATGATATTTAAGCAGGTCGTTCTTTTTCTCATCAAGCGCACTAATTTCGTCAGTGTTCCTGATTTTCGCCAAATAGTTAACGTTAGGCAGAACATGTAAATGCTCTAATACATAGAAGGTACGCTCCATCTGCTCATCTTTCCTCAACTTAGCAATATTACTATTAACGTCTTTTACGTTACCGAAAACTATTGCATCAGAAGGGCAAGCTTGCTGACAAGCTGTTTTCACTGCACCGTCCTTCATAGGATGACCTTCTTTCTTGGCACCTAGCTTAGCTTCTTGCAAACGCTGAACACAGAAAGTACATTTCTCCATTACACCACGGCTACGAACCGTAACATCAGGGTTAAGAACCATACGGGTAAGGCTATCATTGATATCATCACGACGGCCATCTTCATACATATTGTCTTCAAAACAATCTGCACCGTTCCAATCCATCCAATTGAAGTGACGTACTTTATATGGACAGTTGTTAGCACAATATTTAGTACCGATACAACGGTTATAAGCCATTTGGTTAAGACCTTCTGAGCTATGGTTGGTTGCAGATACCGGACAAACATTTTCGCAAGGTGCGTTATCGCAATGCTGGCACATCAATGGCTGGAAGATAGTCTGGATAGTATCCGGATCATCTGACATACCACTGAAATATCGGTCGATACGTATCCAATGCATTTCGTGGTTTTTCAATACGTGGTCTTTACCCACAATTGAAACGTTATTTTCAGCCATACAGCCAATAACACAAGCGCCACAACCGGTACAAGTATTCAAGTCGATTGACATACCCCACTTAACACCTTCATACTGATAATTAGTATAAAGAGTACCATTTGCCCTGAAACCTTCTTCAGATGTAGAATCAAGAATTTTCTCTTCCTTAGACTCTTTTCCTTCTTCAAGCCATGGAACGTGAGTGAACTCAGCTATTTCGTTTCCACGCTCTTTCAATAATACTTTAGGGTCTTTGCTGAACTCCTCAAGTGTATATTCATAAACTACAGGGCGTGCCTCGTAGCTACTATGTGTCTGTGTGATGGCAACATCATACTTATCATCAGTTCTGGTAACAGTAACTTCAGCATTTGATTCTACTGTAGTACCATTGAATACCCTGAAAGGATATGCGTTTTTACCACCTTTTTCGCTTCCTTTTGTTTCATCACTTGCAGCAGCACGGCCAACTTTCTTATCACGACCGAAACCAAATGCTATAGCAATAACATCATTGTGCATACCAGGTACTACAACTACCGGCAAGGTAACAGAGTAACCATTAGCACCCTTTACTGTTACTACTCTTTTCTTAGAATCAACTTCGGTGAATCCGTCCATTTCGCAATCAAATTCTTTCGACTTTGAACGCTTAGGAGAAACCATTACGTAGTTGTCCCATGTAGCTTTAGTGATTGGATCTGGCATTTCGAGCAACCATGGGTTATTACTCCATGCACCACCTGTACCAATTCCTATTTTCTGATAAACAACTAATTCTAAACCTGAACCTACTTTCTTTTCACCGATTTTAGCGATTGCATCATTAACGTTACCATTAAATGCTGCACCACCATTTGGCATATCGCCCATAGGCTCTATAATACCATCCTGAAGAGCTTTGTCGAATGTTTCCTGGCCACCTAATTTCTTCATCCAGTAGTCTTTCCACATTTCAAGGTAGGTAGTAGTTGCACCCGCCCATGTTAAAAGGCTATCAGCAAGACTACGTGTTTTGAACAATGGAGCAATACCTGGTTGCATCAGGCTAAAATGATTAGCACGTGGCTCTGC
>CAIWHI010000131.1 GCA_903912435.1 uncultured Bacteroidota bacterium
AAATCTAAATTTACAGGGGCTACAACTATTTCACCGGGCTTGCTTACAGGTACTTGTTTTGCTTTATGGTAGGCAAGATATGTAATTTTTTCAAGCTTTGGTTTTTCGGGTATTTCAGCACCTGGGGCTGGCAATTGTAAATCTATATTTACAGGGGTTACTGATAGCACACCGGGCTTGCTTACAGGTACTTGTTTTGTTTTGTGGTAGGTTAGGAATGCAATTTTCTCAAGCTTTGGCTTTTCGGGTATTTCGGGTTTGGGGGAAGGTAATTGTAAATCAATGCCTGAGGTTTTAAGTGTTTCATCAGTTATGGGTATTAGCCTAAAGGTGTGGCTGGCTAGTAGAGGCATCTTTGATATTGGCTCCAATAAAGGTTTTTCTATTATAGGGGCAGGCAACCTAAGGTCGGGCTCACGGGTAGCCAGGCTAATATCTGTTGACCATGATATTATGGCCTGTTTCAGTGGTTTGTAGGTAAGGTTGTTTATTTTTTCAGGTTTGGGTAGCGGGGGCAATATTTCTACCGTTGGTTTGGGTAGTTTAGGGTCAGTAAAAAGTGGTTTTACAGGTATAAATTTAGATTCAGTAGCCATTTTCACTTGCCTGAGTGGTGCATAGGGAATTGTATTAAGGGCTTGCGGTTCGGGTTTGCGGGGCAATACAGTAATGGTTACATTAGGCTTGGGAGCAGTATCCACAGGCTTGGTGACTTTTACATCAGGTACATTTACCTTCAGCACGCTGGGTGTTTTACCTGCTATGGTTTGTATTTTTTTATATTCGGCAGGGGTTAGTTTCAATACAGGTTTAAAGGCATTTACAATAGTATTTACAGCTACGGGTATATCGGGGTCGCGGGTTACCTGCAGGAAATCGCCCATGCAGTTGTAAGTGATTTTCAGTTCAGGATCTTCTTCCAGACTCACAATATAGGGTCTGAAATAAACTTTTTCCTTTATAAGGCGCATCATTACATCGCAGATATCGCCACCACAACTTTCTCCACCATCGGTTATCAATATGATGGAATAGGCATTTCTGGCTACATCCAGCAGGTCATTATCAGCGGCTTCGCGCAGGGAGTAAGCTATGGGTGTAACGCCAAGCGGGTGTATGGCATCGAGGCGCAGCGACATCTGGGTGCGGTTGTCTTTGGCAAAAGGAACCTCGTTTTTGGTATCGAAGCAATAATTTTCTTCAACCGTATGCTGGTGCCCAAATACCCTTAATGAAAATTCAACCTGGTCATTTACCTTATACACACTATCCATGAGGCGCATAATGATTTCCTGAGCAGCCCTGAATTTTGGTTTCCCGTTTTTCCACTTTTTAATCATACTCGATGAGCCATCGAGTAGTATGAGGATACGCGATTGGGTAAGTTCAGGTCTGGTTTGGGCATTAGCTCCAAAACAGACCAGCATACATAAAATAAGTATAATTCCCCTTAACCGCATGAAGTACAGCAAAAAACAGCCTTAAATATTATGAATAATAAACCCCGCGGGTAAAATTACCAACATTTAATGGAAGGTAGACAATCTGGAAAAATTGAATGTGGATTTTCACAAAAAAATGTGGAGGGGCAGGGGTTATTATTTCATGTTTGGGTGGATTACAAATCCACCACCAGGGCTACGGGGTTTCAAATCCCGCAGAGCGGACCAATCCAAAATGATTTTGGCTAAAGCCAAATAATATTTATTTATATACCCCGGCCTGAAGGCCGGGGCTACTGATACATCTAGATTTAAAATTGTTAATAAGTCTAATTCTGGTATACTTTTGGCTTATAAAATACCTTACTCCTTCACAAATTTCCTTACCTCGACTCCG
>CAIWHI010000132.1 GCA_903912435.1 uncultured Bacteroidota bacterium
CTGTAAGCAAGCCCGGTGAAATAGTTGTAGCCCCTGTAAATTTAGATTTACAAATGCCAACCCCTACCACCGAAATACCTGAGAAACCTAAGGCTGAAAAAATCGCAGCTCTTACATTCAACAAGTCAAAGCTATTACCCGTTAGCAAGCCAGTTGCGCTGGTTGTAGGTCCTGTAAATATAGATTTGCAAATGCCAGCCCCTACCACCGAAATAGCTGAGAAGCCAAAGGGGGAAAAAATTGCTACACTAACACTTAATAAATCAAAATTAGTACCGGTTACCAGGCCTGCTACATTAGTAACAAATCCTGTCTTGATAGATTTATCACTGCCCACACCTACTGAAGAAATACCAGAAAAGCCTAAGCCAGGTAAATATCAAAGCATGCCCAACAGAAGGTTGATCTCATTTAGTTTGAATTTCAATATTGGGGTGGCAGTAAGCCCTAGAAGGCCTGACCTAACACTTCCTGTCCCTCAAATAGAAAAGGAAATACCTCCTACTCCTGATAAAATAGTAGCTATGAAGCCGATGAGTCTTCAAAGATTTAATGCAGGCTTTGTAATTCAGGAAGGTAAATTTAAAACCCGTGCCTTGCCCGACTTGCCAGCCCCAAAGAAGGAAGATGTGGTAGCAGTAAAATCCAAACCGGTAGTAAAATCTGATATTATCAAAATACCACCCGATAAGAGGGCCGATTATAATGTAGTGACAGAAGATGCCAAAGAAACTACTGTGGAAGTTTACTTCACCAATGGTCATGGTAAATTTTACTCAACTACTCCGGTGGTAGTTTTATTAGATCAGGTAACAAATGCCGAATTAAAGCAATTCCATCGCACGGTAGATGCCAATGGTAACCCCGATCCACAATTGGGTATGCCGGTAGGAACATTCAACCTCACTTTTACAGCTCGCCGCAGCCTGGTAGCAGCAGGTGTGCACATTGAAGAAAAGAAAAGGAATAAAATCTATGTAACTGTTAAGAACACCAACCTCAGTTTCGCATATGCCGATACTAATAATGTAAAGATTGCATCAAGCCGCCCTGTAAAAGAATACACTGCCATTGTTACCGAAAGAAACAAAAGTAATGGTAAGGTAGTAAGCCAGAAATGCACCGAAAGGATAGAGTACGAACCAGGTAATTACCACATAGAAATTAATACCTTTCCTACCGATATCAGGAATACCGATCTTGACTTCGATCTCGAAACACCAATATTTATCCTGCAGCCTGGTTTTATCAAGTTTACAAATACCATCGATCTTAAAACTGTAGGTATGTTCAGGCAGGTGGGTGATAAGTTCTTACCATTTTATACCTGGGACATGAGCGACCCTCGCAGTGGTCATGTAGTGATACAACCGGGCAAGTATACCATACATTACCAAAAAGGCCCTGTAAAATCAGTATATGTAAAGGAGACAGTAGTGGAATTTACCATTTTATCAAACAGGGAAACAGAAGTAATCATAAAATAGCCGTATGGACAATATCAGTATATCGGTCATCAATGCCACCTCCCCTAAGTATGAATTACTATTTCACCTTAGAGATGAGGTGTTGCGTAAACCCCTTGGCCGCTCATTGGCCAATGATAACCTCTACCGAGACTTTATTGATACTATATTTATTGCTGAGCAGGGAGATAAAGTCTTAGGTTGCGTATTCCTCCATTCCCTCGAAAACAATGTGGCCCAGTTGCGGGCTATGGCTGTATACCCCCAATATCAGGGCAAAGGCATTGGCCGACTCCTGGTGCAGGCATTTGAGCAATATGCATGGAAGAATGGCTACCTTAAAATAATCCTCCATGCCCGCAAAGTAGCACTTGGCTTCTACAGTAGTATGGGCTATACCGCCTATGGTGATGAATTTACCGAAGTGGGAATACCGCATTATATGATGGAGAAGAGTAAGCCTGAATAATGAGTGCTGGCAACCCGGAACTAATTTAATCTAAACTACGATACCTGATAATTTTCAAATACCTACCTTTAGGCCGAACATTTTGCTAAGGCGTTCGATAAAACATGAATTCATTCTCATCAATAAAAGAATTATTAAGGGTTCTCAACAGGGAATCTGAATTATTGTCTGAAATGTTTGAAAAGCGTAAATCGCTTTCCTTTACCTACGACCTTGCCATAACCACCGTTGATTTCACTGCCGAGCGGCTCGAAACCCTATTATCGTATGGCATAGTGCGCCAGAATGGTTCTTATCTCGATATAGACGACCAGTACCTCCAGTTTTTTGAGCAGGTGCTTGAGGTAAATGACGAAATCAATACCAGCTACATCAATGAAAACATACAGAATGTAAAGCAGAACATGCTTTATTACCTGCAGGAGAACAATGAAAACCGCAAGTATACCTACCTCAAGGCGGTAAAAAATGTGTTCAGGAAAATAGGCATCACCATCCTAAGGAATGTGGTAGACCTGAAACGCAATATTGACAATACCTTTAAAAACGAACCCAACTATAAAATAAAGAAAGCCAAGCTCGAAAACCTGGACAATAAGCGTGTAGCCATACATGCCCTCATAGAGCAGACCGAGAACCTGATTTCGGGCGATGAGCAATCGTTTTTCAAGTCGGCATACGATGAGGAACTGGGCACTATAATCACACAGCTAAAGCTAAACCTGCATGAGTGTCGGCACAACCTCATAGAGACCCAAAAGCAGATTATTGAATACCTTAACCAAATAAAGTACCAGACAGGGGTAATACA
>CAIWHI010000133.1 GCA_903912435.1 uncultured Bacteroidota bacterium
AAGCTATAAAGAAATCATCTACATCACTTCTTCAAAAAACAATTCCATTATAGTGATACCAAGTGGCATTGAAGATGAAGACCAACTTCTTTACAGACTCAAACAGCTTAACCCTATTATCGATAATTCATCACCTGTAACACGAAATACCCAGGTGATTCAGGTTTCAATAGTTACTGTGGTGGTACTGGTTTTTGCAATACTGAAAAGAAACGTGGTGAATGAGCGTACATTTATTACCGTCATATCATTAATAATACTAATAAGTTTAATGTTTCTGACAAAGATTTTGGGCAGTAATCAGAATAAGTGAGCATCCCAATTATTTAAAATCAGGATAAAGCAAATATTTTTTCCTGATTTTTTTGAATTGCTGCAAATCGTTTTTCCACGATTTCCTTATGGCATTGGCGCTTAGTCCATTCTTAATCTGTTCCTGTAGTTTTGATGTTCCAGCCAATTTTGTAAAGAAGTCGGTAAAGAACTTTTCTTTATCCGGATTGGCATTATAGGCATCAATCAGCCATTCCAGATGGATGTGGTTATCAATAGTTACCAGTACTATTTTTTCATTATCGCCTACCAACACACCAAAACACTCTCTACCCTCATACATAGGTTTTTTAGCACCTTTACCACTTTTAGGGGTAAAGCTATAGGTGAATTTATCTTTTAGAGCAGGACTGCCAAATTGCATAAAAGGCATTGGTGTACCCCTACCCACACTAATGGTAGTACCTTCAAACAGACATAATGAGGGATATGCATAAATGGCTGACGTACGGGTAAGATTGGGCGATGGGGCTACATTGATAAGGTATTTGCTATTGTGGCTATAGCTTTTGCATGTAATTACCTTCAGGTTCAATTCTTTAGCATTTGTAAACCATCCTTCTCCTTTGAGCATTTGGGCATATTCCCCTGCGGTCATTCCGTAAACTATTGGTATGGGTTGCATTCCTACGAATGATTTATTTTCATTAGTCAATACCGGACCATCTACATAAAAACCATTAGGGTTGGGACGGTCAAATACCAGGAACATCTTTTTGTTTTCGGTGGCAGCCACCATACAATATTCCATAGTACTAATATATGTATAGAAACGTGCTCCCACATCCTGGAGATCGTAAACCATAACATCAATATCCTGCAAATCTTGTGCTTCGGGCTTCTTGTGTTTGCCATATAATGACGCCACTTTTATACCTGTCGCACTGTCGATACTATTATCAATTTTCGCCCCTGCAT
Source organism: uncultured Bacteroidota bacterium (assembly GCA_903912435.1). GTDB lineage: Bacteria > Bacteroidota > Bacteroidia > Chitinophagales > Chitinophagaceae > Nemorincola. The sequence continues at coordinate 1,252 of CAIWHI010000133.1, forward strand.
CCTCATTGCCCCTGAAACCATGCTCCGGCACGAATATCCTCACTACATTGATTTTATTTTCGAGCAGGATATCTAAAATTGATTTTCCATCAACAACGGAAGTTTGGTTGATAATTAGGGCTACCCTTTTGTCTTTAAGTATGGGGAGATACTCGTTAGTTTTTACTGCACCCGGCCTGATACTGGAATCGAAAAACCCGAATGCAAGGGAATTTATAGGAAGTAAGAGGACAAGGAATAATATTACAAATATGCGGGATTTTTTGTTCATATAGCTAAGGTAAGGAAGTGAAGAATATTTTTTAGGAAAATCGGGAAGGATGTTATGTCAAATCCAAATTTCGATTTCAAGGCAAAAAAAATGGCTACTTGTTTTGAAAACAAATAGCCATACAAATATCTAATTGAATTATTTCTTTGGATTTACCTTGATGATTACCCTGCGGTTTTTGGCACGGCCTTCACGGGTAGTGTTCGGTGCAACAGGCGTTTTTACACCATGTCCTTCAGCAATAATAGCTTTGGGGTTTACACCTTTATTAACCAGGTATTTTTTAACAGCAACTGCCCTTTTCTTAGATAGTACCTTGTTATGTGCTTTTGTACCGGTATTGTCGGTATACCCATGAACCTCAATTACTGCATTTTCATTCTTTTTAGCAACATCTATAGTTTCCTTAAGAATAGGCACTTCAGATTTCTTGATAGTAGCCTTATCAACATCGAATAACACAGGCGCAATTTCCTCCTCCTCTTCCGGCTCTTCCTTTACAACTGGAGCAGGGGTAGGATTAGAAATTGGTTCTGCTATTGGTTCTGGCTCCATAGGCAATGTGTCTATCGCCTGGACAACAGCCGGAGTTTTAGGCTTGCCTAAGAAGAAACGAAGACCAACGGAAACACCCAGATTGTGGTTTGTTGCTTTACTGATGCTCTTGGTTACTGAACTATAATCACCTACTTTATTGGTAATCATATAGGCATTGCTAGCATCATTGCTAAAACCCTGGTAGATATATAATAAGCCGAAATTAAGAGCTACCTTATTGGAGAAATAATAGCTAAATGCAGGCCTGGCTATGAAACCAAGTGACATGGTTTTGTAAGAAGTGCTTCCTGTTTGGCTACCAGTGCTAATATTTAATCCCACATTATAACCTTCGCTATGTAAGGTGTTAAAATAGTTATTAATGCCGGAGGCAGAATGAGTAAGTAAATATTGTTGTTTTGTAATGAGTAAATCACCGCTGGCAGGAGTAGGAGAATTATCATAAACAGCCATTAAATTACCCTCTGCACCAATATACTTGTAAATGGCTTCATAATCGAAAGTACCATTGCCGGTATACTTATTTTCGTCTTTGATATTAATCAATAATCCGGCATCAGCAGTAAAACCCCACCTATTGTTGATTTTCTTTTTATACTTAAGAACGATTGGAATATTTACATTATCAACCACAATTTTCTCCTTAACACCATTTCCTGAAATCTTTTGTCTGAAAACGTCACCAAAATTATCAACTGACT
>CAIWHI010000134.1 GCA_903912435.1 uncultured Bacteroidota bacterium
CCACCACATACCCCAAAATGCTGGCAAAAAGGCTCCACCCTCATTGGCGATGGGGTTACCACTTGCAGCATCCGCCCTTCGGCCCAGGTCTTTTTATCCTTGGTGATACCTATATTTATAATATCACCGGGTATGGCTCCCTGCACAAATATTACCTTTCCATCTTCCATTCGGGCTATGCTATTACCTTCGGCTGCATAGGCTTCAATCAATACATTGAGTAGCGGGGGGGACTTTTTCTTTTTACGAGACAATTTTTTGGGCTTTTTTAACAAACAAAAAGCAAATTTACAGGGAACAAAATGGGATACACCAATTTTAATGATTTATTTTTGAATCCCTAAAACACATAAGGTACTTTACGACAAATTAATCTCAATTATCAAACACAGGATGAATTATGAAGCCAATTAAACTACTACTTTTATTAATCGTGCTGCTGGCACAGTCTCAAACATCATCTGCCCGATTTGGTTACCACGTTAATTTAACTATCGATGGTATCACCGATGGAAAAGTTTATTTAGTGCACTATTATGGCAAGCCCGGCCCTACCGTTTACATCTCCGACTCGGCCATGTTCGATGCCAAGGGAAATGCAGAATTCAACAGTACGGACATTGAATTCGTAGGAGGCATCTACATCGTATTGCTGGCAGGCAAGCGCACCAGCTTCGAGTTTATGCTCAATAAAGGTGATGATATAAGCATCCATGCAGTAGAAAGCAAAATACCGGAGGGTATCAAGTTTACCAACTCGCCTGAAAATGACCGCTTTATGGAGTACCTAAAATACCTTAAAGGGTATAATACCAAAGAAGAAGGCTATAAAAAAGGATTAGCTGAAGCCAAAAGCATCAATGATACCAACGAGGTGCGCAAAAAAGCAATGGTATCCCTAAAGGAACTCTCCAACTATCGTCTGGAGTATTCAAAAAAATACCCCAACACCATTCTGGCTAATATCTTCAATGCGATGCAAACTCCCGAAGTACCTGAAGGTCCTCACTTCCTGGCCGATGGGGTTACTAAGGATTCTACTTTTGCTATCAGGTATTACCAGTCACACTATTGGGATGGGTTTAATTTCAAAGACGACAGGTTGATCTATACCCCACTCTATGATGGCAAGCTGGAAGATTTCTTTGCTAAATGGGTACAACCTACTATCGACAGTCAGGAATATGCCTGCGATTTTATGATGAATAAGGTAAGGGGAACTAAGGATCTTTTCCATTATACCCTATGGTGGCTCACCAACCATTTCGAATCGAGCAAAATTATGGGTATGGATGAGGTATTCGTTTACCTTGTTGAAAAATATTACATGACAGGTGAGGCTACATGGTTGAAACAGGACGAACTGGATAAATACGTAGACAGGGCACGTAAAATTGCACCTAATGTACCTGGCAATAAGGCCCCTGAAGTAAAACTACCAAACATCAAAACAGGCAAAATGGAAAGCATGCTGGCCCAGAAAAACAAATATACCCTGCTCGTATTCTACTCTCCATCATGCGGCCATTGCCAACATGAGATACCCCTTATAGACTCAGTTTATAACGAAGTCCTAAAAGCCAAGGGTGTAAAAATCTTTACCGTAGCTACCGAGGGCGAAGAAAAGGACATCAACGAATTCATCAAAAAGAACCATATGGAAGACTGGACCAATTGCTGGGACCACGAACACATTGGCGATTACCATAACAAATATGATGTTTACAGCACCCCTGTCATCTACCTAATTGATGAGAAAAAAATCATCAAGGGCAAACGTATGGATCATGGCAATGTGGCCCGCATGCTGCAAATGCTGGAAAACAAGGAAAAAGAAAAAACAAAAGCAGGTACTAAGTAAATTAAAAAGTAAAAATTCAAAATTCAAAAACCTACTTTACTGGGTAATAAAATCCGAAAGGTTTTCATTATTTAAAAACGTGATGGAACGCCCTGAAAGGGCAAAATACCCTAGCCCAGGGCATCGCCCTGGGAACGAAATGGGGACTAAATAAGTTGATTATGCCCCTTAAAACGGATAATCCACAGCTATAGATTTTTTTTATTACCTTGACCCTGAATTTCGAATTCAATTTTGTGATTTATTTTTGATTTAATAGACCAACTAAAAATTAATAAACACCGTCTTAATACGGAAACCAGACTAACCAAACAATATATGAAGAGGATTACACTTTTAGCAACAATGCTTCTGATGGGTATGGCGCAGTTATCTATCGCTGCTACCTCCTACCACATTAAACTCAAAATGACTGATGCAAACGACACAATGATTTATCTGTTGCATTATTATGGTAAGGGCCGCCCAACGATTTTCAAAGTTGACTCAGCTTTCTTCGACAAGAATGGGAATGCCGAGTTCAAAAGCGATGACCCCGAATTTGTAGGTGGTATTTATGTGATGCTTCTGTCTAACCGTAAGGCTGATTTTGAATTCCTGTTGAACAAGGGTGATGATATGACTATTACTGCCTCTGTTAGCAAACTTCCTGAAGGCATTAAATTCAAAGGTTCTCCTGAAAACGAGCGCTTCCAGGAATATGTAAGCTTCCTGAAAGATTATGCCGACAAGAATAAGCAATTTGAAGAAAG
>CAIWHI010000135.1 GCA_903912435.1 uncultured Bacteroidota bacterium
CTATTGGGCTTGGGTAGTAGTTTGGGCTTTAGTTCTTTGAATTCCGGTCGCAGACTGGCTGATTTGTGTAGACACGAGTGATCCTTCGGAATACTCGCGCCAGTGAGGGTGATCCTTCGGATCACTTGCACAAGTGAGGGCATTTTGGGCGTGAGGGAGACGCATTCAATGCGTCTCTACATCCTTTAATTTTCCTATTTTGCCCTGGATTTTTGAGGGGATACGATCTTAATAAATTAAAAAAGGAGCGCTGATAGCACTCCTTTTTTAATATTTGTAAGTAGCTGAATTAGTGAGCTACAACTATTTGTTTTTCGATTTGACCAAACTGGCCTACGATTTTAATCATATAAACACCTGGAGCGAAATCGCTAACAGGGATACCTACTTTAGAAGAAGTATTTAAGCCAGTTTCGATCTGCCTAATGTTCCTTCCCTGAACATCAAAGATGTTGATGGTAGCAGTTTGAGCAATAGTCCAATTGATATCAATATGCAATATATCTTTTGTAGGTACAGGGTAAATATTTGCATCACCGTTTACAGCAGATACATTGTTTACAGCATTTACAAAAGAATAAGACTGATAATAGTAATTAGACATTGGGTCGCCTGCTGCGAATTCATAACCAGAAATACTAGTGTTGTAAGAAATACCAACAGAGTTAGTTAACTGATTGAAAGAATTGTAAGCATTAGTAAACTTTTGGCTAGGTACCCATGTACCGGTACCAACAGCACTCCAATTTTCGTTGATTACAGTTTGAGCAAGACCAGTTGTACCAACGAAATTGCTGTATTCAGCCAACATTGAATTAGACCAATTGCCGTTCATTGCATCCCATACCTGGTATTCCTGATTTACTTTACGACCGGTAGTGTCATAAGCATTTGTATACATATTGTTGTTTACCCAGCTAGAACCATTCCATGTTTGGTAAGTTTTAGTCAATAACTGATTGGTAGAAGAATAGGTATAGTTGTATTGTGATGTGTTAACAGGGGTGCCTGTTGAAAGGTCGATATCCTGCTCATTGATCAACAAGTTAGAAGTATTATAGTAATAAAGTTTTTCGCTGTTAGTTACATAAGCAACACCATTCCACTGTTGGTAAAGATCCTGGAATAATTGTCCACCGGAATAGTAAGAATATACATCGCGGTATTGAGTCTGCCATGAACCAGTCCATGTTTGGTAAACAGAAGACTGCCTAGCAGTACCCAAATAGAAATTAAGAGTAGTGCTATATGGAGTCCATGAAGTACCATTCCACTGAGAAACAATACTTACTGAATCGTTATTGTTAGCATCGAAAATCTGTTGAGTCCTCCACTCGTTCATCCAGGCAGTATCACCTACATAGTTCAATACATAACCCCAATCATACATTAAAGGATGGGAAAGATCTCCTCCTCTTGCACTTGATAAATAAGAAAAATTAGAAGAATCAACTGGCTTGAAAGCCGCACCATCATTTCTCCAATGGGCTTCTGCTATTAATCTTGATGAAGTCTGGGCCAATACATTTTGGCTTAAAAAAACAGGTAATGCAAGTGTGAAGAGTAGCTTCATTCTTTTCATAAAAACGCAATTTATTTTGAAATAGTTAAGGCACTAATGGAAAAACCATACAATGATAGGAATAATTTCTGGTAAAATGCAAATTTTTGACAAAAAATAGTTCTGGTGTTATTTAGATACTAACACCATTGTGTTAATAATTGAGTGCAATGCAAACGGAATCTATGATATGGGTTGCAATATTTTAATATTATGCTTCATGGGATAAGAAATTTGTTGTATATCTAGCCGAAATTCAACATTGAGTTGAAATTTCATTGATCTAAAATAACCGGAGCGACTTAAATCTGAAGCCATTTATTTACGGTATCAATTAATTGTTTATTAGAAAATGGTTTAGTTAAATAGTCGTTGGCCCCTAATTCCATGCCTTTATTTACATCGCGCATATCGGCATAGGCGGTAAGGAAAATAAAGGGCAGATGGGCAAGGTTGGTATTACTCCTTACCTGTTTCAATATTTCGTATCCGAGGATATCAGGTAGATTAATATCGCATAAAATGAGGTCGAATTTATTTGTGGCGAGCTGGTGAAGCGCTTCAGTGCCATCCATAGCCTCTATGAAATTTATTCCTGCAATTTCCAGAAATACACTCAGTGCATATCTTACGCTCGTATCATCTTCAACAACCAAAATTGTTTTTTCGTTCATCTCATTTAGTATTTAGGAATGGTAATTGTAAAAGTTGAACCTTTATTAACCTCAGTAATGAGACTAATAATGCCACTATGTTTTTTAACCGCATAATCAACAACTATTAGCCCTATACCTGTACCCGATATTACACCTACATTTGATGCCCTATAGAATGATTGGAATAAAGAACGTCTGTCTTCTTCAGGTATTCCAATACCAAAATCTATTACTGCAAAATTAAGGTTATTTCCATCTGTAGTAATTTTCAGGATTGGCGATTGCTTAAGACGGCTATATTTAAAAGCATTGGTAAGTAGGTTTACCAGGGCATGTTTGAGTAAAATGGGGTCGAATAACCAAGTGGTGATATCATCTGCAACCTCTACATCGAGGTGACGGCCATCATTATAGGGATTGAATATGCTGTTAACTAAGGTGTCTATAAACTCCCTGATATTCACAACAGATTTAGTAATATCTGCATTGCCCGATTCTATTTTTCCAATCATCATTAATTGGTTAAGAATTTCGGTCATTACATTTACTTCTTTTAGTATCCGCTGAATTAAATCAACAGGACTCTTACTTTTAATAAGATTTGGATTTTGACAAAGCAATTCAATAATCTCGGCATTAGAATGAATTATAGTGAGTGGTGTTCTTAACTCGTGTGAGGTAATATGAATGAATTTGGTTTTGTACTTATTGAGCTGGATTTCTTTTTCAATGCTTCGCTTTAGGTTTTCTTCTTTCATTACAATATCTGTAACATCAGAAAGGCGACCTATAAAACTATCTTCATTCTTTTTTACATCTTTAATAAGGATGTAATCAATGTGTTTTTCGATATTGGTTAGCGGGTTGATATGACTAAACATACCATTTTGAACTTCTCCGGTGGCTTGTATAGTCTGTATATTACCAGTGATTGTTTTCAGGGTTTGCATATTTAATAATTCCAGGAAATTCAATCCACTCTCTTCATTAACCTTGCTTTCCATTATTTCCAGAAAGGCACTATTGCACATAGTTACATTACCCTTGTAATCTGAAACAAAAATGCCGTCTTTGGCGATGTTGAGAATGCTTTTTAGTTTTTCTTCCTGCATTCTGGCATATTGTTCATTCTTTACCTGTTCGGTAACATCTGCACCATAACCTATTAATAGCTCTACCTCACCTTTGCTATCAAATATTGGTGCAAATACACGTAAATAATGTTTGGCTTCATTATTAAGCGTAACTGATTCTATATAACTATGTTGTTTTTTGGTATTTAAGGCACCTAGAAATTGTACATTTCGTTTATCGGCAATTGAAATGTCTTTACCCCTGTATGCGCAGTATTCGTAATCATTTTTACCTATTATCCATTCACGGACATCATCATTATTGATAGCATGCTTATTAACAAAAATATACCTGTGTTCCTTAGTCCAAATAGCAATATCGGCAGGAATACGATCGAGGATGCTGTAGTAGAATTTCTTTTGGTTTTCGAGTTCAAGCAGGTGCAGTTTTTCATCAGTTATGTCTCTAAGGGTACCTACCAATTTTACGGGATTTCCATCCATATCCCATTGCAGGCATTTGCCCTTCTGGCTAAAATATTTCAGGCTACCATTTATTATGCGCCTATGGTCGAATACAAAGGTGTTTTCATGGGTATTTATGTTAGGTAATATTGTATTCAGGTAATATTGATAATCATCAGGGTAAATACCAGTAAATATTTCCTCAAATCCCACCTGCTTAGGTTTGTCTAAGCCAATTAATTTAATGTATTCATTAGAGACTGCAACTTCTTTCCTTAAAAGGTCGACCGACCAAACGCCTGCCTTTGCTGCTTCCAGTGCCAAATTAAGGAGGTTTGCATTTTCTTCGTTTTTGAACTCTGTTTTTTTTAGTTCGCTAATGTCTTTTAATAGATGTATGCGGCCAATAATCTTAAACTGAGTATTGAAGATGGGGTAAACGACTACCCCAAACCAAAATTCGCTACCATTTTTGGTATAGCCAATATTCTCAAAGTAGAAAGGCTCGCCTTTCTGGACATTGAGGTCAACGAAGTTTTTGGAAATAAAAACCGACCTTTTGCCGTAAATAGCATCGCGTGGGCGCTTACCTGCAACATCACCTAATGTTTGGCCAGACATTTTCTCAAAAAGGTTATTACACCAAACAATATTGCCTTCGGGATTGGAAACAGTAATTGGGAAATTATCTTCAGACGAAATAGTGGTTTCAGTGTACTTTATATAGGCGACTAATGACTCCAGGCCGTCTATTTTGAGTTTTGAAAAATTGTATTTGTTGTCGTGGATTTTTATTTTGAATGTATTATCTATTAGCTGATTCTGAAAATGGCTTTGTTCGGAACTTACCTGGTATGAAGGAGTACCTAAAAAAAGAAAGGCATCCTTTTTAGACATATATTCGAACTTGCCATTAAGAATGATATTAGGTGCCATGACCGATCTAATACTCACTAAATCTTTAAGAGGTACAAGAGTTTTGGTGCTGGCAGGATTATTGTTATTGATGGTTTGCCATGTAAAAAAATCGGCAAATCGGGTATTGGCTTCGATACCACAAAGGTTATGAAGGTTTTCGCCAAATGATTCAATCATCCCGGCATTATTAATACAAATGAAGTATGGGAACAGGGTAGCAAATTCACTTTCGCTAAAACTTAGTTCGGTCATTATTTGATATTAATTGTATACGCGTAATAAATGATGTACTTAAATATTTTATGGTGGTTGGCAGGTTTATGCCTAAGAGGTCATGTTAAATAAATAATATGAAGTGTAAAGGTAGTTATTCTGATTCCTCTATTTAGTTATACAAATGATATGCGTTAGTTAAAAAAGACCTTAGGTTATTTAACCAAATTAGTGATGATAACTTCCAGTTCACTAATTATCATAGCTGTAGCACCCCATATTACAGTGCCATCTGCGAGCACATAGGCATTTACATTGCTGATAAGATTGGGAGTGGCGGGGGACTTTACATCGGTAATTGTTTTTCGCTCAGGAGCCATTAGGCTGGATAGTGGGACTTCAATGGTATAAGAAACTTCGTTCTGGCTTAAATTGTAGACAGGACGCTGGGGGGAATAAGCGATATAGGGGAATACATTGAAATTGCTTACTGGGATATATAATGGTGTCAAGGCGCCTAGTACATCTACTTCATGAGGCTGGATGCCTACTTCTTCATTGGCTTCGCGTAGGGCGGTGAACAGATAGTTTTCATCTGTCAGCTCGACTTTGCCACCGGGAAAACTTACCTGGCCACTATGGGCAGTGCGGTCTTCCCTGCGCTTCATAAGGAGTACGTGTAGTTCATCATTAATTGGGAATAGGAGGCATAGAACGGCACTAGGTTTAGCATTGTCGGGCACTGTTAGTGGCATAGTTACGACCCGGCCTATCATGCGCTCTTGTGCGGGCCTGCCGGGTAACGGTTCTTTGAGCCGGGTTTTTAGTAATTCAATATGTTGGGTGTTAATGGGCAAGTGTTGGGTATTAATCTTTGAATCCTATTTTATTATGGCTACCGTCGCAATAGGGTTTGTTGCATGATGCGCCACAGCGGCAGAATGCGGTTATTTTACTTTTGGTAGTTTCGCTACCATCGGCATGTTGTACTGTTAGGTTGCCATGAACGATTAATGGGCCATTTTGGGCTACTACAATTTTGGTTGCATTTTCAGTTGGGGAATTCAGGGTGGCTTCTGTATTGCTTAGTTCAGCTTTTAACGCACCTGATGGGCATTTGGCTACCTGGGCTATTATACGTTCTTTTTCTGCCCCATCCAGATTGATCCATGGGATAGTGCCGGGTGTAAATACTTCATTGAGTTCGTGCCAGCAAAGCTTGGAATGGATACAAAGGCGTTGATTCCAGGTAACCGTGAGATTGTCTTTAGTGAATTGTTTGCTCATAAAGAGAGATAAAATTGTGTATGCAAATATGCACAATTTTATTTGTAAAGAAATCGGGTGATTAGCTTTACTCCATATCAGTGGTCATTGGCGATTTTTGCCAATAATAATTAAAACTTCAACTAGTGATTGAATGACGCGCTCTGCTTCAAAGAAAAATACCTGCACACTATGTTGTGTCCTTTTAATCAATATTCAATATTTATATAAAAAAAAGGTCCCGCAATTTAGAAAGTGGGACCTTTTTTATTTATAAGACATGAGATTAGGCATTCAATAATTTTTCAAGGGCAGTATCATAGGCACCCTTCCAATCATTTACATAGCCCCAACTTTCGTTGTCTATTATTATTTCTTTTTTAGCATTTACATGGCCCAGCTTGGTGAAGGGAGTTCCTTTAAGTTCTGCTTCAAATAATGCGTGTAAATCAGGGTTTACTGTTACTACAACCCTGCTTTGGCCTTCACCAAACAACTGTGCATCTTTTCTTAATGCATCAGAGGTGTGCAGGTTGAAGCCTAAGCCGCTTACCATAGCACATTCCAACATACAGGCGAATAAGCCACCTTCAGAAATGTCATGGGCTGATTTTACCAGTTTATTGCTTATTACCCTCTGAATAGTTTGCTGAAGGTTGAACTCTTCTTCCATTTCGAAATGTGGAGCAGGAGAGTGGGTAACACCGCATAAATGGTGGAGGTATTCGGAGCAATTAATATCATTGGTATTCTTGCCTACGAGGTAAATGGAATCACCGGCGTGTTTGAAACCTATGCTCATTTTCTGGTCTATTGATTCTAATACGCCTACCATACCAATTGTAGGGGTAGGGTATACCGGACCATCTTCGCTTTGGTTGTAGAAGCTTACATTGCCACCTGTAACAGGGGTATCGAGCTTGCGACAAGCCACACCCATACCCTGGATGGCATGTACGAACTGGTAATAAACCTCAGGATTATAAGGGTTACCAAAATTGAGGCAATTAGTAATAGCTACAGGTAGGCCACCGCTGCAAACAATATTCCTTGCTGCTTCACTTACAGCTATCATTGCACCCTTGTAAGGGTCGGCAAAAACATAGCGACTATTGCAATCGGTAGTCATAGCCAGGGCTTTTTCAGTGCCATGAACTCTTACAATTGTGGCATCGCTAGGCTCATTGGTTTGGGTATTGCCTGTCATAACCATGCTATCGTACTGTTCGTATATCCACCTTTTAGAGGCGATATTGGGTAATTGTACCAGTTGCCATGCTACTTCCCTTAGATCAGCCGGAACTGGTATTGAATCAGGATTGAATTTCTTTATTTCAGCAAAATAGGCTGGTTCACGGTATTCGCGGGTATATATGGGTGCACCACCACCAAGTACCAGGCTTTCGGCAGGTACATCGGCCACCAGTTCGCCATTCATGTAGTATTTCAGGTTAAGGTCTTTAGTAACCTCACCTATCTGCACACAATGGATATCCCACTTGTCGAATATTTGTTCTATTTCGGCTTCCCTACCTTTTTTCACCACTATGAGCATACGTTCCTGGCTTTCGCTCAACAGCATTTCCCATGGTTTCATATTGTTTTGGCGAGTAGGTACTTTATCGAGGTGGATTATCATACCATGCTCACCCTTTGCGCTCATTTCGCTGGTGCTACAGGTGATACCTGCCGCGCCCATGTCCTGCATGCCAATAAGGGCACCAGTTGGTATCATTTCGAGGCATGCCTCTAATAGCTTTTTTTCTTCAAACGGGTCTCCTACCTGCACGGATGGTAATTGCTCCGCACTATTTTCGCTGATATCGGCAGATGCAAATGAGGCACCACCTATGCCGTCTTTGCCTGTGGAGGCACCTACAATAAATACAGGATTTCCTTCGCCATGCGAAGTTGCAGAAACAGTTTGTCCAACTCTTACTACACCCACACTCATAGCATTCACCAGAGGGTTGGTTTGGTAGCAACTTTCGTAGTATACCTCGCCAGCAACGGTAGGTACACCAAAACAGTTGCCATAATGGCCAATGCCTTTTACCACACCTTTTATTAGCCAACGTGTTTTGGGGTTGTCGACCTTGCCAAAACGGAGTGAGTTGAGGGATGCAATAGGTCTTGCGCCCATTGTAAATATATCACGATGGATACCACCAACGCCTGTAGCTGCACCCTGGAAAGGTTCGATAGCAGATGGATGGTTATGAGATTCGATTTTAAATACACAGCCCCAGCCATCACCAATATCTACCAGGCCAGCATTTTCTTCACCGGCTTTCACCAGAAGTTTATCACCGTCACGAGGCAGGGTTTTGAGCCAGGTAATACTGTTTTTATAGCTGCAATGTTCGCTCCACATTACGGAGTACATAGCAACTTCAGTGAAATTGGGTGTACGGCCCAGTATTTCTTTTATCTTTTCAAATTCTTCTTCGCGAAGTCCCAGTTTTGTAGCTTGTTCGAGAGTGGCTTGCATGCGGCAAAAGTACAATTTTTTGGATTGTTCTTTCGTATGAAACAAATACTATGTATAGTTCACTGCGAAATAAATTTGGGGTTTTCTGTTTAAATAATCCCCTCTCTTACCAAATCATGAACATGCAAAATGCCGGCATATTTGCCGTTTTTTGTAACTATCAATTGGGAGATATCATGTTTTCTCATTAATGCCAGGGCTTCGGTGGCTAATTCGCCGCCTTCTATAGATTTGGGGTTGGGGTTGAGGATGTCTTTGGCTAAGAGATTGGCAGGTGATTCGTTTTTTTCCAACATACGGCGCAGGTCTCCGTCGGTAATGATGCCTATAAGGTTACCGTTGTTGAGGACCGCAGTTGCACCAAGGCGTTTGCCTGAGATTTCGAAAATTATTTCCCTCAGGCTGCTATTGGGGCTTACAGAGGGCAGTTGGTTTTGGTCGCTCATATCAGCTACCCTGAGGTAGAGACGCTTACCTAAGGCGCCACCTGGGTGGAAACGGGCAAAGTCTTTTTCAGTAAAACCTTTCAAGCTTAATAGACAAACGGCAAGGGCATCTCCCATTACCAACTGGGCTGTGGTGCTGGTAGTAGGTGCAAGATTATTAGGGCAGGCTTCCTTTTCTACTGTGCTGTTTATAAATATATCGGCATTGGTAGCCAGGTAGGAGGTGCTATTGCCACTAAGGGCTATTACAGGGTTACCAAAGTTTTTGATAAATGGGACCAGTACTTTTATTTCGGGGCTATTGCCGCTTTTAGAAATGATAATAACAACATCACCCGGCTGAATCATACCCAGGTCGCCATGTATAGCATCGGCGGCATGCATAAACAAGGCAGGGGTGCCGGTTGAGTTAAAGGTAGCCACCATTTTTTGGGCTATGACTGCACTTTTACCAATGCCTGATACTACGACACGACCAGTAGCCTCGTGAATAGTTTTAACGGCTTTCACAAATTGGTCATCAACGTATTGCAGTAGATTGCTTACTGATTCAGCCTCTAATTTTATGGTATCTATTGCCTGCTTGATTACACTATCGGGAGAAAACATAGTGCAAAGGTAAATTAATAATGATAATTGAGGAGGTTATGGGTGTTGGGATTAAGTACCATCAAAGGACGTTATTAACAATGAACATTTTTAGGAAACCGGCAGCCCGCCGCGTTGGGGCAATGTCATTAAGTTAAGGGTTTTATGGATATTCAAATTTATTTTACCCTATATTTGACACCTCATAAAATAGTATTTCGCCCTTGCAGGGCTTAACACTATAGCCATCATAACCACCCTGGGCTGACATATTGAGTCCGCCGCGGCGGGCGATAAATGCTGTAAATTCATATTTGAATAAGTGTAAAATTTATTTGTTTAAACACGAAATGCTTAACTTAATGACATTGCGCCACGGGTTAACATGCAAATATTGGATATGTTCTTGAGTTTGACACGGTTTTTATTTAAAGAATTGATTATCAATATCTACTCTTTAGATGTTCTCCCTACATATTGATGTGGATATATTTCGAATGCTATTTTCTCAATAGTAGTTTGATATAAAACCATGGTTTTTGTAATGGTTTTCTTTGTTCAGGGTCGGTGAGCATGTAAGTCAGGCTGGTTCTGAAATCAGGGTTAGTATTGGCTTTTTTTACAAGATGGTTAATCACAACCGGGTATTTAGCCCATTTTTGGATATTAGTACTTATTTTAATTTCTTCGCCAATGTTTTCATAGAGGGGCTTGTCGTAGAGGTCGTGGAAGAATGATTTGGTATAGTTTTTTTGTTGTTCAGCTTTTCTGATGGCCTCGGCTGCGTGCATGCCACTTATAAGGGAATTGCCAATTCCTTCCCCGCTAAAGGTATCTCCCAATGCGGCAGCATCGCCTACCAGTATGAAGTGGTCGCCTGATATGGGCTGTTGTTTCCATAGGGATTGGCAGTCATATTTTTGTAATGGTCCTACCATTTTTGCATTGCTGAATCGTTCTGCCAGGATCGGATTTCCTTTAATCAGGTTAGCAAATTGCTCGTCAGGGGTATATTTTTTATTCTTTTTCCAGCTTTCGGGTACACGGGCCCCTACATTGGTAAGGCCACCCGGCATAGGGAAAATCCAAAGGTAGCCAGGGGATATTTCTTTAATAAAATGCAGTTCGATGTAATTGTCCTTGTGAAGTGCTGTAACGCCATCGAAGTAGCCTCTAAGCCCGATAGCCTCAATGGTGCCTAGTGTAGATTTAGGCAGGAAATTTTTTCGAACTATGCTTTCATCTCCTTCTGCGCCTACTATTACCCTGGCCGTAATGGAATATTCTACTTCATCACAAACCATTTCGATGATTACTTTGCCAGAATTAATTTCCATTTTTTTGATTTCAGCATTGTTGAAATGCCTGCAAAGAGCAGATTGCATTTTATTATACATGAAATTGTTGAAATCGGAACGGGGAATAGAGTAGGCAGGGGCCAGGGCATTTTTAATAGCTTTTAATTCGAACGGAATATCAATACCAGTATTATTTGGTGCGCTGAATTTAATACCCCAAACAGGTAATGATTTAGATTTGTCTTTTAGAATTTCGTAAAGCCAGTCGGGGTTTACTTTGTCAATAACCTGATGCGATTTGTAGCTAAATGCACATCCAATAATATTATCAGCTAGGGTTGCCTGTGTGTCAATGACAATGTGGGGTACTCTTGCCTTGGTGAGGAATAAGGAAGTGGTAGCACCTGCCGGACCAGAGCCTATTATAATTGCAGCTGTTTCCATTTTTTGATTTTCCATAATCCCTTATGCTTTTTTATCCATCGTCCTTTATGCAAATATAATCCTTATCTCTTTATTTATCCCTAACTATAATTAGTGTATGTTACTTATTTTTTAGTATTGCTTTGCGGATTCAATCCAGGGAATGATCAGTAATTGTTTTGTTAGTTACCATGGAGCAAAAAAAATAGCGGAAAATATTTGGATTTGAAAAATCAATGCCTAATTTTGTTAGGTATTAAATGAAGTATGGAACCAAATCCGGTAATAAAGGGAAGTCTTACCACCATCATCCTCAAATTGCTACAGGAAAATGGTAAAATGTATGGCTATGAAATGACAAAAGCGGTAAGGGAACAGACGTTTAATAAAATGGACATCACTGAAGCGGCTCTTTACCCTGCCTTGCATAAACTGGTAGCTGAAGGATTGCTTGAAACCACCAGTGAAATTGTTGACGGGCGGATGCGCAAATATTATTCACTTACCGATCAGGGACATACCGAAACTGTTTCGAAAATTAATCTACTTAAAGAGGCTCTGGAATCATTAAATATATTACTAAACTCAAATATTGCAAATGGATAAGCCAAAACTAAGTAAGGACCAGTTACTGCAACTGGTGAATTTTATCAAGAGGCGTGGTTTTAGACAGCCATTGTTGATTGCAGAGATACTTGACCATTTTGCGTGTAAGGTTGAGGAAAAGATGTTTTCATTTCCCGGAATTTCATTGGAAAAAGCAATGACAGATGCCCATGCAGATTTTGGGTTTAGCGGATTTGCACCAATAGTCAATGCATATCAGGGAGGAATAAAGAAGAAGTACTCTACTGTTTATAAGGCAGAGTTAAGGAAGACCTTACTGATGCCTATTCCGGTACTTTTATCAGTTGTGGCGTTTTTTGCTTTTTATATTAGTTTTATATGGGCAGGTAAAAATAATTATAATCACTTGTCGGGAATAAATGATGCCTGTCTTGGGCTATACCTGGCTTATATATTATGCTCTGTATATTTTGCTATTAAATATTTTTCAGGGTTTGAAACAGACTATATTAAGTCCACGATACTTGGGCAAGATGTATTTTTCGTATTTCCAATTTTGGTTTTGCTGCCTCTACAGCATATTAATTACTGTACTCTTCCATTTGGTATAATGTCCTTTGTAGGTTCACTGGGGGCAGCTTATCTTGTAATAAGACATTATACGTTATATAAAGTACTGGCAATAGGTATTGATGAAAATACAATTGTAGAAAATTACCTGAAAGGTATAGGTGCCTGAAAAAAGTGTTAATCATCAATACTTACCCTGCGTGAAGTGCCAAAGCTGACATACATATAAAGGTACATCATTCGAGACAGGCGCATCAGGTAGGGTTGGCAAAGTAAGACTATAGCAGTGCTACTACCGAGGTAATAAAATACACTATTATCTTTATAAGATAAGCCGAAAATGGGCCAGTACCACAGTAGGTTGAGGAAAAACAAAATCATGGTAAGTGCATAGTTGATGCCACCACCATTGTTGCTTTCCGATTTCATTTTTTGTCCGCATATTTCGCATTCATCTTTAAGAGCCAGGCATTTTCCGAGGGGGAAAATACTTTTATTTAGGAATACTGAACTTTTCCTGCAACTCGGGCATTTCAAGAGGAACATTGCAGGAAGCAACATCGGTTTGTGAGAAGAAGACGCCATTTGTCTGCAAATTTAATTTATTTTTCAGATTTATGAGGGGTATAGGTAGTAGATAAAATTATAGGGGTTGTGAGGGCTATCAGTATTATTAGGATATAATTCTAAATGATATGACATTATGTTAGCACTTACGTTTTCCATAACCATTATGAGTGCTGCTACCATTGACAAGTATGGTTTTATGGGACTTGTGTTGCAAAATTTAAATAGCCTAATGGAGGCCTCACCCGTGTTCTCTACCATTGACGACTGTGGGATTTTGAGGGTCTTTATTCAAAAAATTTGATAGTCGATCATATCAAATTGCTTAAATATTGGATATCGCTCTTTAGGGTTTGTCATCTTATATTATCCTAGATATAATAATACCAACCTTCAGGTTTTGAAATTTTCATGCAGTTGCCCCCACGTATCTCTTATTTTCTTTAACTTCGTAATCGTATACTATTTTCTGTTAGTCTATGAGGAAGGGGGGAATATTTGGTTTATTGTTGCTATGGGGTCTGGGTGCTTTTGGCCAGAGGAAATGCGGTATTGTGGATGAACGGAATGCACTTATTGCACAGGATGCATCATGGATTCAGAAATTTGAAAATCAGCGTAGCTTACTCCAATCTATTGCTGATAATTATTTGGCACAACATGCAGAAGGGAAAGAACAAAGGGCCACTTCCATACCTACCATACCGGTTATATTTCATATCATGGTCACCAATGCCCAACTGGCCAGGATGGGGGGTATTGATGGTTTGAAAATGAGGGTTGACTCGCAGATGGTGGTTTTAAACCGGGACTACAACAGGCAAAACGCCGATTCGGTTATGATTCCTTCCTTATGGAAGCCGCTTTATGGTAATCCTGGGATTCGCTTTGGTTTGGCACATACATCCCCTATAGGTTGGAACAGTCCGGGATATGAATTAAAGATTATACCCGATGTTCCGGGTGGTTTTTATGCAGGTACTGGTGGAATATATAGTGATGCTAAATACGACTCTACAGGTGGCCTAAATGCATGGGACATAAGCAGGTATGTAAATGTATGGTGCTATAATTTTGCCGATGCTTCAGGTTACCTTGGTCTTACTTATTCCAAATCATTTACCATAGCCACTACACGAGACCAAGAGGGTATAAGTCTCTATTATCCTGCGTTGGGCTGTCAGGATACAGGGGGTACCTTGTTTTTTCCCTATGGTCATAGTTTCAGACTAGGGAGAACACTGACCCATGAAATGGGGCATTATTTTGAGATATGGCATACCTGGGGCGATGATGGGTTTGATGATTGCCCGTGGAGCGGGTCGCATAGAGACGATGGGATTGCGGATACCCCACCACAAGGTAATTCATCGGCTGGTTTGCCAGCATATACTATTCCGGATGGTACCCTAAATGATGTTTGCCAGGATAGTATGATGGTGAATATGCAGTCAATAGGTTATGCCTGCCTAGATTTTATGGACTATACTGATGATAGCAGTATGCATTTGTTCACCCCTATGCAGGCGGCGGTAATGGCATCAATGGTTTCGCCCGGTGGTGAGAGTTATTCTTTGACTCAGCATCCTGAATTATTGCAATATCCTGCCAATACAGGTATAGCAGGTGTAAATGTTGGTTTGGATTTTAGCATTTCCCCTAATCCAAGTACCGGGCTTATTTGCGTTACCTCATCCCAAAAAATGCAAAAACTGGTACTTTACAGTGCAATAGGCCAGGAAATAAGCCTGCCACCCGGCACAGGGCAGGGCGAAAACTATTATTCTATAGACTTATCAGGATTGGATAAGGGTATTTACTTCCTTAGGTGTAACTTTGCAACCGGAAGTATAACCAGTAAGGTGCTTTTGCAATAAAAGCGAATTAGTTAGTTTCCTAATTAGGA
>CAIWHI010000136.1 GCA_903912435.1 uncultured Bacteroidota bacterium
CCGATTCTGCATATACATCATAGCAAGGCTTGCAAATGGTTCTCTTTGCAAAGGCGATCACCGCCTTCCGGGCAAAGGGTATGTATGAGATAGAGTACCAACTTATAAGCCTCGCTCAATGATTTACTAAACTCTCTAATATTATCTAACTGGCTGTTGGCCCTGCTTAATACTATTCCTTTATTAAGGTATTCTACGGACTTATTAATAACACCTATTTTGGTGGAAGGTATAAGGCTGTCATTCTTTTTCAAAGGCAAATTGCTTTGTGCCAGGGCCAGGTAATCTTCTCCTATATTGCCATAGTCTATAGCCTCTCCTCCCTTATCACCCTGAACTTTAAATAATGCCAAAGATTTAAAATCAAAGTCTAAAGCCGTGGAAAAGTCGCCCATAGAATGATAAATATTACCAATATTCAGCAGGCAAGTGGCAATTGCTTCATTATCACCCATCTTTTTGAAATAATCGAGGGATTTGAAGTTATACTCTATAGCTTTTGCATAATTGCCCATAGCCTGGTACACATTGCCTATATTGCCCAGATTGCTGGCTGCCCCAATTTGGTTGCCCAATTTTTCAAATAAATCAACCGACATTTGGTGGTATTTAAGCGATTGGTCATAATTGCCTAATGACATATATATAGCCCCAATATTACCAATGATTGTGGCTCTACTATCATTATTATTGAGTGCCTCACATATTTTTAAGGCCTTAAAATTAGCATCAAGTGCTTTGGCGTAATCACCTTTTGCCAGATAAACAAGACTCAAATTACCGATTACAGAGGCCTGGTCGGCCAATTTCCCCTCAATTTCTCTAATGGCTAGTGCCTTTTTATAATAATCCAGTGCCGATGCATACTCAGATTTTGCATAATAATTTTGTCCAATGCTATTGCATGCATAGGCTATACCAGTAGGCCATTTTAATTTTTCAGCCAGGGCCAAACCTAAGTTGCCATAATTAATACCTTCATTGGGGTTTATGCCTTTGTAAGCTGCCGATAGCTTATTAAATAGCATTACTTTATTGGTATCATTTTTATATTTTGGCAATTGATTTTTCAATGAATCAACACGCAGCTTTTGTGCATTTTGAGCGATTGACACTCTGGGCGCAAGAGTAAAAAATATAATAAATGCGTACAGTACATTCAGATAATAACAAAGTGGTTTCGTATTTGGCATAACGAGACATTCCCCTGCCTCCTTTCGCCCATGCACATTAGCTATACACAAAGGGGGAAAAGTGGCTACTGGTTCATTAGGTAATTGGGCATTAATAGGGCTTTTTAATAACTGTAGATTGAAGCCTATTTTGCTATTTTCTAGTTTGGGGGCAGCACCTAATCCTCCCCCATCCAGCATCTTGTGGATACTAGTATAGAGGTGCATACCGGAATTAATGTGTGTTACCTTTTTCATTTATATTGAGCTATTATCCCAATTACTATTTTTAAGTGCATTCTCTTTAAATACCAAACTCTTTATAATTGTATCCAGCTTTTCGTTTTGCTGAGCCAGATGCCCCACTATTATGGTATTTGCAGGGTCGGAAGTATTCTCCATATTAAAAGTGCCGGCTATCTGCAATAATTGTTTCACATGGTCGGTTACATCATGGGCCTGGATATTGGCAATATCAACGATTACCTCGGTTTGCTTATTTATTTGCAGCAGGTGTAACCTTTTTTCATCCGTTAGTTGCTTATTTGACTTTTTGCGGTTGTTTGATACTTTGGCAATAACACCTATTACTATAAGCAAGAGTACTATACTTACCAGAAAAAGAGCGTTACGATTTCGGTTTTTTACAATCTCCAGTTTATCAATCAGTAATTGTTTGTCTTTTAGTTCCAGGTCGCGCTCGGCTTCAAGATTTGCTATCTGCACCTTGCTGTTATTTGAGTATATTGAATCTTTTATGGCCGTATAAATAGTAAAGGTTTCGAGGGCTTTGTCATAGTTTCCGGTGCGCTTGTAAGCATCTGTAAGTGAAGGGCCATAATCTATAAAATTGCCGGGCATATTCAATCTCATACATTCAGATGCCGCCTTTTCAAGGTAATTTATTGCTTTAGCCAAACTTATTTTCCTATCAGTTGGGATTAGGCTATCAGCGGGAATTGCATTCAAAGTATCAATGGCAATTGCATAATAATCAACGCCAATATTACCCATAACCAGTGCCACCCCACCCGCATCTCCCTGATGCTCGCTAATCTTCAATGCACTAAACAAATATTGCAATGACTGGGCATAGTTGGCAATTGCTGAATAATCGCTACCAATATTTAGCCTTGTATTGGCAGTACCTGCCATATCACCAATTTCTTCAAATAAATGTAATGCCTTGAAATTAAATTCCAGCCCTTTATCATATTTACTTTGTGCCTGGTAAATGATGGCAATATTGCCGAAATTATTGGCCTGGCCGGTTTTATCACCTAATTTTTCAAACAATTTAAGTGATTTAAAATAGTATTCCAATGCTTTGGGATAATTGGACTGCGACTGGTAAACCGTACCAATATTGCCATAATCGCCAGCCATATTATTGGTATTTGACTTTTGCTCATTAATCTTCAGTGACTTAAAAAAGCACTCCAGGGCTTTAGGGAAATTACCCTGGGCCTGGTATACAATACCTATATTACTTTGTGCCTGTCCCTCATTTATAGTGTCCTTAATTTCCTCAAAGAGGGCCAGTGCCTTTTTATGGTATGCAAGCGCATTAGGATAGTCTGAACGGAAACGGTAATTGAGGCCAATCTGATTATTGGCATTGGCTACCGCTTTTGTATTATTCAGTTTCTTGGCCAATTCCAATTCCTCTCTACCATACTTGATACCTAATTCGGGGTTCACAGTGGTATAATCGTAGGATAGGTCGTCTAATAAGTCAATTTTATTTGAGTCATCAGCAGCCATTGGCAGCATGGTGAGAATAAACTCAATAGCCTTAGGGTTATTGCCCTGCGACTGGTATACTGAGCGCAGGTTGCGACAACATTCCCACATCCTTTTGGTTTCTTTTAGCTCAATAAAAACCGGGAGTGCCTCTTTGAGACTCTCTTCAGCCTTATCAAATTGGGTAAGGAAACGGTAGCTGAGGCCAATGATATTTTTACCCAGTGCAATACCTTTTTTCCATTTGAGTTTTTGCGATAGCGCAAGACATTGGTTGCTATATTTTAGCCCTGTTGTAGGATTAGTGTTCAAGTATTGGTTAGCAAGATCATAAAGGATGAGTACCCTATTAGTATCTTCGCCAGATGCAGATAATTTTTTAAGCAACCAGTCAGTATGCGCCTTATCTGCCACCTGTGCGGGTGCCAAAAAGGGTAATACCAATAAGATTAGTGCAAAAAAATACCTCATTATGTTGCGAAATTAGCGACAAGATATAGATAATTATCCACTAATAACACACCCTTAACTGATTCTTATTATTGCTTGTTTGTTGTCCTATTTTCAGCTTCGGTTAGGAGTACCCAATGTGTGTTGCACCGATAAATCGGTGAATATCATTAGCTGGTTACGGTTGCTACAAAACTTTGACTCCTATGGAGTCGCCTGCAAATCCACACAAATTTATCAGGGATTAATAATCCCTGACCATCTTCTCGGTACACCATTTCCGCCTAACCTCCCGCAACCACACCCTATTCCCTTTGGCATATTGGTTTTTCAAATAAAAAAGAAGAACTTTGTAATCCATGGCAACAGCAAACAGCATTATAGCATACCCAAGCAACAACCACAAGATGGAGGCATTAAAAGCCTTTATGAAGGCTCTTCATATAAAATTTAAAGAAACTCCAATTTCTGAAACAATTAGTAGTTTACATAATGATAGCCAATTAATCCATATGGCAATGGTTGTTTCTGAAAAATCATTTCAGGAAGACTGGGCCAATGAGGATGACGCACATTGGGAAAGTTTCATAAATAAAAAGTAAATATAATGCTTAACCAAGGGGATATTGTTTTGGTGCCTTTCCCATTTACTGACCAAAGCGGCACGAAATTCCGTCCAGCAATTATTATTTCAAATCCAAAGGTCAATAAAACTAATGATGTAATATTAGCGCAAATAACTAGTACGATCCGCAAGGATGAATTCTCCTATGTTCTTGAAAACAGAAATTTATCTATCCCACTTCATAAAAAAGATTGTGAAGTAAGATGTCACATTATAACGGCAATTTCAAAATCGTTAATAAAAATGAAAATCTCTGCGCTTAATCAAGATAAACATATAGAATTAATAAATAAAATAATGGATAATTTTAAATAGCACAGTGCAACCCTTAATTTGCACTCCCCATCAATAACAGCTTCCACTAGTCCAGATTTCCTAACTTGCGAATTGAAGCGATTTTTTTGTATATCATTGGCTTTCCAGCTTACATTCAAAGGCAATTATATTACAAAATCCGGCACACCCCATCGGGGTGGAAGCTTTGTAGAAAAACAAACGGAATATGTTGTTACCCGATTTATCGGGTAAACGTATTGCAAATTGCAGCCTAAACATATACATGACTATTAGTCAAAGCTTTTAATGATGTTACACCGATAAATCGGTGAATATCATTAGCTGGTTACGGTTGCTACAAAGCTTTGACTCCTATGGAGTCTTCACAAAATCCATTACCATTCCCAATACCCTCACCACACTTATTCCTTCACAATCACAGACTTACCTAGATAGCTGCCCTTAGAATAAAAACGCAAGGTATCCTTAATAACATAAGTACTATCTATGGAAATACCTGGTTGATTGAGCTGTTTTAAAAAGCTAGATTTAGTAGCCTCTATCGTTGCCTGACTTTTTTGGCTGTCAGAATGTTTGTTATTAATAAACATGATGCCGGCTAGCAAAAGGATTGCAATCACTAAAATTGCTACAGATTTAGTTGGTTTCATGGTATTAGAATTTTTAAGCTATACAAATGCAGGATGATGTTTAGATGAATTTACAATGTTAATTATCTGGGCCAATTTCTTGTCCAAATATATTTTCCTATTTGCAATTGAATAAGGTAATCTTCCCTAGATTCAACAAGTAAGAAAATACCTTTGGCTATATTCCCATTATCAAATTTCAACGTCACATCTTTCATATTATTATTTACATCCCATGTGCCTTTTAGTACTGGTGCACTTAAGGAGCTATCTCGCACCACCTGATAAACAATATAAAAAGAGTCTAAAGTAATAAACATACGTCCACTAATAGTATCACCTTTGACGTTGCCATACAGGTAATCGCCTATACGCAACGATCTATCAGGAGCCTGGGCAAACATCATAACCGAGCAAAATAAAAATACAAATATTATTGAAATGAACTTCGACATCCGTATTTATTAAAAATTAGTCATTTTATTTTTCAAATATGCCCTGAATCTAGTATTCGTAAATATATCTGACACCAAATAAGTACTATCGATTTTTAAGTGGGTGAAATCGTCAATTGAAGACCCATCATCAAATGTTGCTGTAGTTTGATATATGCTGATTTCTTTTACAACACTGTCATTAAAGATGAAAGTGGCATTTTTTTTGCCAAATGCTCCTTTACCATGTAGCTTCCAAATTCCAGTTTTGATATCAACTGACATATTGTTGTTATTCTGCAACAATTTCAAAGTGATTATTTTGAATGAATCAATGCTTAAATAAACATGAGTTTTGGAATCCACGTTATCTACCGTATTGTAATATCCCACAAATGATGATTTCTGTGCCAATAACAAACCAGGAAATAGAAAATATATGAAAAAAAGCATTCTCATTAGGCATCTTTTATGCAAATGTACAATAATTTATAAAAATCAAGCTAACAAAGCACCTCCTTTATAACGCATAAGGATTTCTGTAAAAAAAAGTCAACAAGATATTAACATTACTTATAATATCATTTCCGGCCAAACTCGCCGCAACCACCCCAGTTTTGTCTTCGACAAAACGTCCCGTCTCCACAACGGCGGACAGGCTCAAAACAGGAGGGGAGTTCCCGCAAGTCTTATTTAATTCATTTTCAATCAATTATGATTTCACAATGTATCCGCTCAAAAAGGCAGGGTAAGGTTTAGAAAACATCTTAGAAGAACATGCTGTAGTTTAAAAATAGATTCTGGTTAAATAATTGATTATGTGCATTTTAGTATTTTCTTCGGGCGCGAGGGAGACGCATGCGGTAGAGACGCATTCAATGCGTCTCTACATCCAACAATTTTTCTATTTTACCCTGGTTTTTTGAGGGGATACTTCACAATATCATTATTGGCAATGTACATTTACTCGCCCACAGCTCTTTTGAACCATATTACCAATTATTACTTCTCCAATTTAAAATCAGAATACAAGCGTTTTGCCGCGGCTTCATATTGCAAGGCCATAGGCATATTACCCATTTTCTGGTAGGTAAGCGCTATGAAGGGGATGTCACGGGCGGTTTTGGGGTCTAGCTGCACTTCTTTCAGGAATGTGGCCAGAGCATCATTATATTGACCTGAGAAATAATAGGCCCTACCCAAATTTGAATAAGAACTCATGTATCCGGCATTCAATGCAATTGCCTTTTTAAACTGCTCTATGGCCTGCGGGTACTTCTTCATATTCAGGTATACCGAGCCTACATTATTCACAGCATTGGCATCCTGAGGTGCTGCCTGCATCACTATCTTGAAGTATTTTTCAGCAGAGTCGTAAGCGGCTTTCTGGAAGAAACCCATACCTATTTCCTGCAGTGCATTCACATAGCCAGGCTCAAAGGTGAGCATCCTTTTGAAGAAATAAATAGATGAGTCACTCATATTCAATTGCTTATAGCTCAACCCCAGATTGTAATAAGCATACTTGAAATTAGGATTCAGCTCTATAGCTTTTTTGAAGAACACTATAGCTTGTGGGTACTTACCTGTGCTCAGGTACACATTACCCATATTATTATTGGCGGTAAAGTTACCGGGGTTAATTGTCACCGCCACCTTATCGTAATACTCGGCTGAATCCCAGCGGTGGCTGCGGTCGTAGATACGGCCCAGTTCTATATAAGCCTCGGCATAGTCAGGATATATAACTAGCGATTTTTTAAGCTCGTTGATACTCTCATTATCCATTTGCTTTTTGGCCAGGGTATCCTTTTCCTTAGGATACATTTCCTCGGTAATAGAGGTAGCCACATAGTGGTGCAGGCGGCAATCGTCGGGCGATTTTTCTACATCCACTTTGTAGAGGGTATAATTGTCTTTCCAATCGCTATTACGGGCAAAGGTCATACCACCGAATATGAGGCATAGCGGAGCCAAAACCATCAATACCTTAGATGATTTTATTAGGGCAATATCACTCAATTCACCTTTTACCACAAACTTTTCTATTGCCAGTGCACCTGCCAGACATACACCCATTGAGCAGAAGAAAGCAAAACGCTCAGCCAGGGCAGCACCCATCAGGAATGGGAAGTTGGAGAACAAGAACAGTGTGGCAAAATAGAAGATAATAGCAAAAGC
>CAIWHI010000137.1 GCA_903912435.1 uncultured Bacteroidota bacterium
AAGCGTATTGCACAGGAGTTGCAGGATGGTTTTTACGTAAATCTTGGTATTGGCATCCCTACCCTGGTGGCCAACTATATTCCTGAAGGGGTGGATGTGGTTTTGCAGAGCGAAAACGGCCTTCTGGGCATGGGCCCATTCCCGTTTGAAGGGGAAGAAGACCCTGACCTCATTAATGCAGGCAAGCAAACCATTACCACTATTCCTGGTTCGGCCTTCTTCGATAGTGCTATGAGTTTCGGTATGATACGTGCCGGCAAGGTGCATCTTACCGTACTCGGGGCTATGGAAGTATCTGAAAACGGTGATATTGCCAACTGGAAAATACCCAAAAAGATGGTAAAAGGTATGGGCGGTGCTATGGACCTTGTAGCTGCGGCTAAAAATATCATTGTGGCCATGCAGCATACCAATCCTAAGGGCGAAAGCAAGCTATTGCCAAAATGCAGCCTCCCCCTTACAGGTGTTGGCTGTGTGAAAAAGATAGTGTCAGACCTTGGTGTGTTTGATGTTACGCCAGATGGTTTTGTATGTATAGAATATGCACCTGGTGTATCTATCGACGAAATAAAAGCCAAAACAGCCGGCAAACTAACAATTGCCCCCGATGTAAAAGAAATGAGTTTATAAAATCCAGGTCAAACCATACTCTTTATGGTTTGACCTGAAAAAAAATACGTGCAAAATAGAAAACTCACTTATAAATCTGAATAGAGATAATTAGCCAAAAGGCCTTGAAGCGGCAATTCCCCCTTTGTGATTTGGCTTTGTGCGAGTGGGAAGGGGGTTAGGGGGATGTTCTTACAGTAAAAATCAACACCAGCATTTTACAAATCATTAAATGTCCAAAATAATCATCTACCACAATAACCGCTGCGGAAAAAGCAGGGGTGCTTTGGAAATACTGCAAGCTAGTGGCCTGGAATTTGAGATAAGAAATTACCTTCAAGACCCACTCAACATCACCGAACTAAGGGCTTTATTGAAAAAACTAAAACTCCAGCCCTCCCAACTGGTAAGAAAAAATGAAGACCTCTATAAAGAGCAATATAAGGACAAAGAAATAACCGAAACCGAATGGCTCACCATACTCAAAAAGAACCCAATTCTCATTGAGCGGCCTATAGTAGAAAAAGACAAAAAAGCCATCATTGCCCGCCCTCCCGAAGCGGTTATTCCATTTCTCAATATACCCTAAGTTCAATTAAACAGCACAAGTTTTAGGCTTTGTCAATATCTAGATATGAAGTATGCCCCAGAGGGGATACTGGTTTGTAACAAAAATTACCAGGATATGTTTATTGCCCCAGAGGGGCTACCAGTTTGTAGCAAACAATTACAAGGTTGTATTAACTGCCCCAGAGGGGCTACCGGTTTGAATTAAGCCCCCCCAACCCTCAAACTAACCATCCTCTATACCCAAATAACATTTTTAGGAATTCGCCTTTTAAGTATAAAGCTTAACTTTAGTGCCTCGTAAGAAATGTTGATGAGGTACTTCCTGATTCTCTTATTATTTGCAGGTCTATTTTCTAGCGATAGCTATGCTAGAGGTAAAAGGCATAAATACAGGGGATTGCCACGCGACGAGGTAGGACTGATGAACAATGTGGTAGGCTGTCTCGCTAATAAGGATTCAATAGGGTATTTCTATTTATTTCCACCTTTCGATACCCTATGGGCTTTGGTGATGCATAACCCCGATCATAGCCCCGAAACCTTAAAGGCTTTAAATAAACTAAAAGACCATCCCCAAAATTTATTGGAGTTCGACCCTGCATATAACCGCAAAATAATGGCGGGGTTTTACAATGTGATTAAAAAGGGCGAGGATTCCGGCATTCATTGGAACAGTGTTGCTATACAACGCTACGAGTTGTATAAAGAAGAAGGCACACTGCAACTTTCAGGTTATGAAAAAATAGCCCCCGAAAGGTTTAAAGGCTATCTGTTTTTAAGGGATATCCTGGGTCGGCTCACCTTCTGTGTTACCATTTCCGAAATACAGAAAATACAGGGTTATTATTTTGGAGGGCAATTGCAAAATATCATTGAAGCCTCCAACATCGACCAGTTTTTCGCAAAGGAAAAAGAAGAACAAAAATACTTCGACTGGTTGGCCCGCCACCCCGAATCCGACCCTGTATTGCAGGACTCAGTAATAAAAGCCAAGTCCGATAGTCTGAAAGCAAAAGGTGATACGGTAGCTAACAAAACCGACATTCTGAGTATAGTAATACCTGATGAAGAAAACACACAAACCAGAAAAGAGGTGGTGGACAGAAAGTATTATGAAGGTAAGTTTGACGATGAAATTCCGGTAAAGCTATTTATAAGGTATATGAAGGACCCAAAATCGGGTGCCAAAGTTGCTTATGATGGCTTATATAAATTTGGTGACCAGAAAGACTATGTAAAACTAACCATCATCATCAACCCTGAGGGAAAATGGATTATGGACGATGACCTTCCACTGGGATCTATGGAACTTGATTTAAAAAACAAAATCTATACAGGCACCTGGCTAAATAATGAAAACCAGACAGGGTATGATGTGGTGCTTACCCAAACTGTCATTCAGCCCCGAAAGTTGGAACAATTGGACAACATTCTGGAAAAAGGCCTTTCAGGCAGGGTTGATGATGCTAGTTACGAAACGAAAGACGATAAAAAGAAAAAACTCGAAGCTGAAAAAGCAAAGGCAGCAATGACCCCTAAAGATGTAAACGAAAAGCTGTCTAAAAAAACTAACTCCCACTCTGATTCTACCTCCAAAATCAAAAGTGACTCCACCAATAAGTCAGCAGATACTGAAACGAAGAGGCAAAAAAGAAAAAGAGAACGGGCTAAAGATAAGGAAAATGAAGAAGCTCAACCTAAAGACAAGTCAATAGATAAGGATGCTGATAAGAAAGCAGATGAGGATGCTGATGAAACCGAGAAACCAGCCAAAAAGAAGAAAAAGGATTATGAAGATTAATTAGAACAACCATCAAAATTAACAACCAGACAAATAACAATTAGCAATAAAATTATGCAACAACCAGCAATACACACTTTTGGAGCTCTTAAAGCTTCGGGTTACCAGCCACAAACAGTAAAGGAAGAAATAAGGCACAACCTTATGGGCTTCATTAAGAATAAAAAAAGCCCCTTCAATAGTATTCTTGGTTTTGAGAACACAGTAATACCTGATGTGGAAAGGGCACTCCTCTCACGTCATAATATTCTGTTTTTGGGCTTGCGCGGCCAGGCCAAAACCCGTATGGCCCGCGAAATGATTAACCTGCTCAATGAATGGATACCAGTAATTGCCGGCAGTGATATAAATGACGACCCATATGCCCCTGTTTCCCTCTATGCACGCAACCTGCTGCAGGAAAAAGGCGATGAAACACCTATTGATTGGCTACACCGTAGCCAGAGGTATGGCGAAAAACTAGCAACCCCTGATGTATCTGTTGCCGACCTTATTGGTGATATTGACCCTATTAAGGCCGCCAATATGCGCCTAAGCTTTGCCGATGAGCAGGCTCTGCACTATGGTATCATACCCAGGTCGCACAGAGGTATATTTGTAATCAATGAGTTGCCCGACCTCCAGGCACGTATTCAGGTATCGCTCTTCAATATCCTGCAGGAAGGTGATATTCAAATCCGTGGTTTCAAATTAAGGCTGCCACTCGATATCCTGTTTATCTTCACTGCCAACCCCGAAGATTATACCAACCGTGGCAGTATTGTTACCCCGCTTAAAGACCGTATCGAAAGCCAGATAATCACCCACTACCCCAAAACTATTGAAATTTCCAAAGCCATTACCGGCCAGGAAGCCAATATTTTGCCTGAGCAATTGCAAAAAGTAGAGGTACCCGACCTTTGTAGTGTGCTTATAGAGCAGATAGCTATGGAGGCACGCAAAAGCGAATTTGTAGACCAGAAAAGTGGGGTATCAGCCAGGCTTACCATCTCTGCCTACGAGAACCTCGTAAGTGCGGCTGAGCTACGTTGCCTGCATGGCAACCTCACCCATACCATGGTCCGCATCTCAGATTTTGCGGGTATCGTACCATCCATTACTGGTAAAATTGAACTGGTATATGAAGGTGAACAGGAAGGTCCGCTCAATGTAGCCTACCGCCTACTGGGTCTTGCGCTCCGTACCACCTTCACACTCTACTTCCCCGATCCGCAATCGTTCAAAAAGCAAAAGGAGTCACAAAAGGCAAAACCAAAGCCTAGCCCCTACCAGCCTATTATCGATTGGTTTGGTAATGGCAATGACCTCATCCTGTTGCAGAATGAAACAGATGCCAGCTACCTGGCCCAGTTGTATAAAATAGATGGCCTCTATGGTGCGGTGAAACAATATTACCCCCATGTCTCCGAGCAGGAAGCAGGTCTATTGATGGAATTTATGCTTCACGGCCTGGCTGAATTCTCATTAATCAGCAAAAAGAACCTGGAAAGGGGTGGCTATACCTTTGGAGATATGTTGGGAAGCATGCTCAATTTCAGCCAGGACGAGGATTAATTTTTAGAAGAGGAACAATTGCATTGTTATTTTTTACAATAAATGCATATCTAATTAACCTTAAAAGGCTATTTGTCTGATAAATTATTTAATTTATCAGACAAACCCGAAGGGTTGATATTATTG
>CAIWHI010000138.1 GCA_903912435.1 uncultured Bacteroidota bacterium
ATCAGCTTTGCCAAGGTGAACCTTTATGAAAACGGGGTGTTTAAGGAACAGCTGGTATATGACTCAGTTTCCTTCAGTTATTACTCTCAAACCCTTGCCACAAGCGGTAAAACATATAAATTGAAAGTAAGTGCCGAGGGGTATACAAACGTAAGTGCAGAAGTTATAGCACCAGTCGAAACACCCATAACCCACATTAACCATATATTGAATGCCAGAAAAGGTGTAGATGGGAGCATGGAAGACGAGTTGACCCTTCAATTTCAAGACCCTTCGGTGCCTAATGACTATTACCTGTTAAGTATAATAGAAGGCCACGACACCCTGGGCAACCAATTTGGCAGTTTCTGTGTGTTTAGCAGTGATCCATCTATAGAAACCAGTGCCAACGAACTGGTGGATGCCAATACCTGCTTAGACAATAAAAGGATATTTATGAGAGATGGTCTGTTTAACGGCAAACAAAAAGAATTGAAGCTATATGTAAACTCAGATAACCTGCTTCAATTCCCCACCTACTACGACACCACCTATCCGGTCCTCTCCCTGATTCATGTACCTGAAGCTTGTTTCAGATATTACAAATCGTTGGAGGTGGCTAAAAACACAAAAGATGATCCTTTTTCTGAGCCTGTGAATGTCTATTCAAATGTGGTGAATGGGTATGGATTGTTTGCTATTAAAAGTTCTAGTAGCATAGAACTGAAACCCTAGGTATAAATGCAATACCCATCCCTACTTTCGCAAAGATGGGCATTACTATCATTATTCTGTATTAATACACGTGTTGGCCACCATTTATGGCATAATTGGCCCCAGTTATAAAGCTTGCTTCTTTTGATGCCAAAAAGGAAACAAGGTGTGCTATTTCCTCGGTACCACCAAGACGGCCAATTGGAATTTCAGCCACGATTTTGTTACGAACTTCCTCTGGTACTGCCATAACCATATCAGTAGCAATATACCCTGGTGAAATGGTATTTACAGTAATACCTTTGCGGGCTACTTCCATTGCCAGGGTTTTGGTAAATCCATGAATACCAGCCTTAGCAGCTGAATAGTTAGCCTGCCCAAACTGCCCCCTTTGTCCGTTTACTGACGATATATTAATGATTCGGCCATAATTGCGGTCCATCATCTGGTTAATTACATTACGGGTACAATTGAATACGCTATACAAGTTGGTCTTAATTACAATATCCCAATTTTCAGGGGTCATTTTCCTGAAAGCACCATCACGGGTAATACCTGCATTGTTCACCAATACATCAATAGGCCCCCGCTCGGCTTCAACCTTCTGAATCATATCATGCACTGCATTGTAATCGCTTACATCGCATTGGTACATATCAAATTCATATCCGGCCTCCTTCATCTTTTCGCGCCACTTTACAGCTTTTTCTTCGCTATTGTAATTGGCTATAACATGAAAACCATCATTAGCCAGCCGTATACACATTGCGGTGCCCAATCCGCCTGTTGCACCCGTTACCAGGGCATTGTACTTTTTATTTGCATCCATTTTAATGGTCTTTTTTAAACGTTAAGGAAAATATAAAATTACACTAAGGCAAGATAGCAATTGTTATCAAAAAGTTCAAAAAAACAGGAATTATTTTCAGAATTGGGCGAGGATTAACCTGTTGTTGGGGAATTTTCACATTAATGACATTTCAGGAAAATTATAGTACTCAAAAAATCAGTCAGTCTACCAGTATGCTTAATTAAACTACAAGATAAATTCCCATACCCACTAAAAAAAACAATGCCCCAATATTGCAAAATAATGGGGCATTGGGAACATAAAATTAAAAATTATTTACCTGGAACCAAACCCCGGTTCTCTAGCATTGGCTGGATATTGGGGTCACTACCACGGAAATCACGGAACATTTTTGCCAGGTCGATGGTATTACCGCGAGAAAGTATCATATCACGGAAACGTTGGCCATTTTCGCGGGTCATACCACCATGCTCCTGAAACCAGGCGAATGCATCGTCATCTAGCATCTCCGTCCATAAATAGGCGTAATAACCGGATGCATATCCCCCACCCCATATATGCCGAAAATATGAGGAACGGTAACGGGTAGGCACCTGAGGCAGATCAAGCTGGGTTTTATGGAGCGATTCCTGCTCGTATTTGTCTACATCCTGAAGCGGGTCGGTGGCCGATAGGATATGCCATTGAATATCAAGGCTGGCAGCAGCAAGTAGCTCGGTAAGCATATAACCTTCGTTGAAGGTTGCTGCTTTCTTAATCTTGTCCACCAATGCTTGTGGCATTAGTTCGCCTGTCTTGTAGTGTTTTGCAAAGTTCTTAAAAACCTGTGGTTCGGTAGCCCAATGCTCATTGAACTGTGACGGGAATTCCACAAAATCGCGGGCGGTAGCAGTACCAGACAAGCTAATATATTGTTGACTTGCAAACAAGCCATGTAATCCATGACCAAATTCGTGGAACATGGTAGTAACATCGCTAAAGCTGATTAATGCTGGCTGGCCTGGTGCCGGCTTGGTAAAATTGCATACATTATAGATAACCGGCTTAGTACCCAATAATTTAGACTGACCAACCAGGTTGTCCATCCATGCGCCACCTACCTTGTTATCTCGGATAAAATAATCGCAGTAGAATAAGGCCATTGATGTGCCATCCTTATCAAATACCTCAAATACCTTCACATCCTCCTGCCAAACAGGTAGATCTTTGCGCTCTTTAAAAGTGATGCCATAAAGTTGGGTTGCAGCAAAGAATACACCATTTTGCAATACATTATTGATTTCGAAATAAGGTTTTACCTGGCTTTCGTCGATATCAAACTTAGCCTTGCGCACCTGCTCTGAATAGAAATTCCAATCATAAGGTTGAACCTGAAAGCCACCCTTTTGCTTGTCTATTAAAGACTGTATATCGATAGCTTCCGCTTTGGCCTTGGCAGTAGCAGCAGGTATTAACTTACCCAGAAACTGTAGTACAGCCTCGGGCTGCTTTGCCATTTGATCTTGCAATTGCAGTGTTGAGTAATTAGGATAACCAATTAATTTAGCCTTCTGTGCACGAATCTGAGCCAAACGAGCTATAGTAGTACGCGTATCGTTAGTGTCATTTTTCTCAGCCCGGTTCCAGGATGCTTCAAACAATTTCTGACGGATAGCCCTATTGCTTAATGTTTGCAATGCTGGCTGCTGAGTAGTATTCTGCAATTTCAGCATGTATGCGCTATCGTGCTTAGCCGCTTTAGCATCCTGTGCTGCAGAATTCAACTCACCTTCGGATAGCCCTGCAAGGTCGGCCTTATCTTTAACCAATAATGCACCCCCCACAGTAGCAGCCTGCAACTGGTTGCCAAATTTAGCCCCCAGGGTTGCGTCTTCCTGATTTAGTTTTTTGAGGGATTCCTTATCTGCATCAGATAATTTAGCACCGGCCAACTGGAACTTTTGATAATAATATTCTACCAACCTTAGAGATTCAGCATCAAGGTTCAAGGTAGTCCTTTGGTTATAAATAGCATCAACACGGTGGAATAATTTTGTATTCAGGAAGATAGCGTCATTGGTTGAAGCAAGCTTTGGAGCCATCTCCTCCTGTAGTTTCAACAGTTCGGGATTGTTATTTGCCTGGGTTAGCAGGCCGAATACATTACCCACACGACGCAATAATTGTCCACTTTTTTCCAATGCCACTAGTGTGTTTTCGAAAGTAGGAGACTGGCTGTTATCAGCTATTTTGGCAACCTCATCCAGTTGTTGCTTCATACCTGCCTCTAGTGCGGGCTTGTAATCACTATTCTTGATATGTGCAAAATCTGGTGCCTGGTAAAGCAGTTTGCTCTCGGCATAAAACGGATTGGAAGCCGAAAGGGTATCATTATTAGCTGTCATAGGCTTGTTATTGGCCCCACAGGAAGCCATAAACACAGAGGCAACCACTATGGGTAAAAATGCTCTATTCTTCATTGTAACAATTATTTGTCGAACAAAGGTAATTCATGATTTCGGGATCTATGGTATAGGTTATGGGGGATTAATGTGGGGATATATTTTTTATGAACTGTGATTAATCTGTTTTTCCTTTTGCCCAA
>CAIWHI010000139.1 GCA_903912435.1 uncultured Bacteroidota bacterium
ATCTCAGCATTAGGGTCTTTAAGAATCTTGGCAAATGGCAGAGTCTCCAGTAATTCTACAAACTTTTGTGCCTGTTTGGTTTTAGTATCTATGGTTATATATGTCATAATAATTAAAAATTGTGATAGGCAAAGATAAATAAAAAGTTTCTTCTACATTTAATAACAAGGTTGTTTCCTATTTATTCAACACTTTTTCCTTTTTTTCAGCCAGCATTTTTTCAAAAACAGAGATTTTCTTATTCCCTGGAAAAAGTTTCTTGTATTCGTTTAGAGAAGTCCTAGCCCTATCTAAATTCCATGTACTGGAAAAATACATTATATCAAAGCCGATAGCATATGCTGCTGATTTTGGTGGCATATGAACTATTATTTGTTGATAAATTAAATTGAATGAGTCTGTAGGTAAGACTTTACCCGCACGTCTATATTCAAGTGCAATTTTGTTGGGTATAATGTTCTTGATATATTCCTGATAAGGAGGTAATTCCAATAAGGCATCATCATAAATTTCAGGCACTGAATCTACAATCGCCAATAAATCAATAGGTATTTCATTGAGATCCATTGATAGTTTAGCCTTTTTCTGGTGAAATTTAGGATAGGTTAGCAAATTGGTATATCGGGAATAATTGAGGTAGGTAATCCAAAAACCAACAAATGCCGAATCCAACCCATCTAGATGGTTTTCTAAATATTTTACCTCATTAGATAATACCTCATTAAGAGCCTTTATATAATCCTGAGGGCTTTGATCACATATTCTGTAAGCATAGCGTGGATAATATTCGAGCAAATCCATATCTAGGGTATGATGGGCAGCAAAATTTGCCATGGCAGCACCCTTTCCTTTGCAAATAATATCTTTATGGTGTTGTATTGCCGAAATATCAACTTCTAAATTGGAACCAGGAATCAATACCAAATCGGCAAAAATGCCATCACATTCTAGTTTTGCCAGTTTATACCTATAAGCAATTGGTATTTCATATGAAAACCTGCCGTCCCTATATTGCATTCCATCGCCTGCTCCCCAATGATCAACCTCTGCTGTTACATAGGAAATATTCAAAAAAGGGTTTATTACACCTTTCAATTGCCCATAAATAGTAGCCGTACCCTGACTATAGCTAGTTAAGCCTGAAATAAGGCAAAAAGCTATTATGGCAATGCGAAAAGTGTAATCTAGTTTTTTCATAATCAGGACAATTTACGTAAAAATATTATTCAAAAAGTTCTTCTGCAATTGCCAGACTTTCGGGCTTGCCCACATCTATAAAAAGATTACCCGTGTGGTTATAGCCTTTCAGTGTTTTAGTTTTGGCGAGATGCAGGTAGAGGTCAATCAGCGAAAACTTACCTTCAAAAGGTATATTATTGAGAACGGCCTGCGATAATACCTGTATGCCACTAAAAGCAAAAGGATAAAGCGGCACTACTTGCCGGCTTATTTTTTGTTCCCTTGTGCTATTATTTACCCATCCGCACAGGTTCATTTGGGCATCAAATAATAATTGCCGAGATGATTCTCTTTGCATCACAGCCAGTGAGGCTATGCCACCACTGTGCTTATGTTCCTTTATCATTTTGCCCAGGTCAAGGTTGGTAAGTATGTCTACATTCATCACCACAAAAGACTCCTCACCGGCAAAGTAGGACGCAGCTTTTTTTAATCCACCACCTGTTTCTAAAACCATATCCCGCTCGTCTGATACGCTTATGCGGCTACCAAAACCATCGTTTTTAATGATGGTTTCCTCTATTAAAGCTGCAAAGTGATGCACATTAATTACTACATCCTTTATCCCAAATTTTGCTAGAAACCTTATATTATGTTCCAGCAGGGTTTTGTTATTTACCTCTACCAGTGCCTTTGGTTTATGATTGGTATAGGGTTGTAATCTAGTGCCTAAACCTGCTGCGAATAGCATTGCCTTCATAAGTGTAAATTTAAACTTATTGGTGAATAATATAGAGAATGCGATGAAATTTTGATATTTTGCAGCAATTTTTAATAATGAGCAGCAGAAAGCGAACCAGGAAAAGAATAAAAACAGGTGGTGGCAGTTTTAAAAGAAACAAAATAGCCTATACTGTTGTTTATAAGCTTATCGACCCCATATTGCAAGGGTTCCTGTTCATTGTCTTCGTTTATAGCTTGGATAGTGAATTCAGGGATTTCTCCTATCGTAC
>CAIWHI010000140.1 GCA_903912435.1 uncultured Bacteroidota bacterium
AATTATTCTATTTTACTCTGGTTTTTTGAGGGATACCGAGTGAAATAATCAGACCAGGCGGTCTTTGAGGGCTTTTACTATAGCCTCGGAACGGGAATGCACTTCCATTTTTTCGTAAATGGACCTGATATAAGAGCGTACAGTATCGATAGAAATGAAATACTTGTCACCTATCATTTTATACGACAGGCCCTGTACCAGGCCATTGAGCACTTCTATTTCCCTTTTATTCAATTGTATTTTATTCTTGCTTTTGGCGTTTTCCTGCTCCTGTATATTATGGATAATTTTGCGTGCAATGGATGGGGTAAGCGGGGATCCACCTTTATAAACTACCCTAATGGAATCCATTATTTGTTCTGGGCTGGCACTTTTTAATAAATAGCCCGATGCGCCGGCATTAATAGCCTCCATAATTCTATCTCCCGTCTCAATAACTGTAAGTATCAGGATGTTCAAAAATGGGTACATGTCTTTAAACCGCCGGGTACATGCAATGCCGTTTTCCCCTGGCAGGTCCACATCCATTAGTATCACATCGGGTAGGGTATCGGGTGTAAATTCAGTTATCGGTTGGCATGCATCATACTCGCCCACGCATGAAAAGTCGGTAGACAGCTCTAAAAGACATTTTAAAGCTTGCCTGAGGGAATTGTTATCTTCGATGATGGCGACTCTTATCATGGGAATAATTACCAAAGGTGAGGATAAACTGCTAACATTTTATCGCATGTTTATGCGGTTCTTAAAAAAACTTTTATAACCGTTCCGTTATCAGGGTGACTATTAATCTCCACTCTTCCCCCCATTTCTTTGCCTCGTTTCTTAATATTGGTCAAGCCATTTCCTTTTTTTACCGTATCGAAATCAAAACCAATTCCATTGTCGGTAATCACCATCACTATTTCTTTCTTTACTTTAGCTATATCCACCTTTATGGATGTGGCCTTACTGTATTTTACAGCGTTGTTGACCGACTCTTTAAAAATGTAGTATAAGTTTTTCCTGGTGACCATCTTTAATTTCAGTTCACCCATATCATTAGCCAGTGTGAGTGAAAAAGCCATGTTTTTTGCTTCGGCTACACCCACACCAAAATCTTCCATATACTGCACCAGGTTGAGCAGTTTGTCATTTTCAGGTTTCACTGCCCATATCATATCATTCATTGATACTATAATAGATCGGGTTTTTTCTCCTATATCAGTAAGTAGTTGCTGTGTTCGGGCCACATTGGTATCTGCATTCTTTTTGGCTACCTCACTATAAATAGAAATACTACTCAGGGTACTTCCCAGGTCATCATGGAAATCTGCAGCTATTTTGCGTCTAATAGTTTCCAATTCCAGAATATGCCTTAGGCGGTTGGTAAAAATAAAGTAGATGATAGCTACAACCGCTAAGAACATTAATATCCTGAACCATAGGGTAAGCCAAAAGGGTGGGAAAACTGTAAAGGGTAATTCAGTGACCTTTGTATTCCATTCATTCAATCCATTACCAGCCTGAATTATAAATCTATATTTGCCTGGTGGAACCGATATGTAATTTACATTATGCAACTCAGTATAATTCCAGTCATGGTCAATGCCCTCAATTTTATACCTGAACCTGATACCAGCAGGATTATTGTAGTTAAAAGCGGTAAATGAGAAATTAAACGTGTTCTTTTGGTATTCTACTTCCAATACCGGTTGATTACCGGGTATGAATTTGGTGTCGTTATTAATCAAGACCTGCTCTATAAGGGGTGGGGAGGGCAAGGGCTGATTAAGCAGACCATCAGGGTTAAAGTAAGAATAAGCATTTCTGAATTTCATGACCAGGTATTTATCTACATGGCTAAATGGACTAATACAAAACGATTCAGTTTTTACTAATGGGTAGATATTCGACTTTTTGCTGTGAATGTCGAAACAAAGAAGGCCCGCATTAGTGGTCACCCAGGCAATATTATTCTTTATAGAAATACCCTTGCAATCCAGGTTATGCAGGTTGATAAAGGAATCGTAAAAGGAAAATGTTTTATTGCCGGTATCGAACCTTGCCAGGCCATTTCTTGAAGTACACCAGATAAAACCTTCATTATCCATATCAATACACGACATATGGTTGGCACTTACCGAGTCTGCATGTTTAACCTTATAAAAATTAGCTTTTTCAGTGGTAGCATTATAATTAACCAGTCCTCCACGGGTAGCCATCCATAAATTATTGCCCTTGCTGATGCCGTATTGTATATTATATTTCAGGTCTATATTGCTGGTATTATTCACCCAAACGCTCTTGCACGATTTATTCCCGGTGTGGTACCTGTATAAGCCCTTATCGGTAGCAATGTTGATAATACTATCACCCTGCGAAAAAAGACTAACTATTCTTGTCTCATTTTTGTTTTGCCTGAAATCTGCTATTGTTTCCAATTTATGGTACTTGCTATTCCAGCTTGCCAATCTGGTATATAAATTGAGTACCCATGTTTCCTTGCCAGTCTGTACCATATCTAATACCGTAGACCCACTTTGGGTATTTTCGAGAGCGTTGATATACTCTTCAATCTGCTTTGTATTCCAATTAACTCTATAAAGTCCGGTGCCTGTACCACCTATCCACACTGTGGAGGAATCATATTTATCCTGAACCATGCACCTGAGCAGGTTGTTGCCCGACGTTACAGACTGTAGGGGAACAAACTGGGTTTTAAACATCTGGTTGGTTAAGTTGATACAACTGAACCCCTGCTCACATACTATCCATAGATTATTGTCTTTGTCGGGGAACAACTCGCTTATAAAACTATAAGGTATGGAGTAGGGGTTTAAATCGCTATGCACATAATTATAAATAGGCACCATTTTTTTTGTGTCAATGGCAATCAATCCATGATCATTTGTCCCCAGCCACAATATAGAATCATATAGTTTTACAAATGCCATTGCTACCACCTGCCATTTTTCTGTACCCTTTATGCACTCAGGTTGAGCCTCTTTGCCATCATCAACTACCCACAAGCCTTTATTGGTGCCAATGAATGTCAGTTTATCTTGCCTCAAAAATCTGTATACCTGTAGAGAAGCATTACCGGGTAGAGATTTTAATTCGTAAGTATCCTTAGCGATATCATAGACATAATAACCACCACCATAATGGCAAATCAATAGTTCACCTTGCTTGCCATTATAGGTTGAGATGGGACTAGATATATCTTTTAAGGAGGTGGTTTTTATTTTCAGGGTATTTAAATCGATATGGCATAGTCCGAAGTTGCATACAAACCATAGTTGGTCTTGACGGATACATAGCGCGTAGGCATAAAGGATTTTATGTGCACTGTCAATGTCTGTGTAAGTGAATTTATCTCGTAATTGATCGTAATAGGCAAGTCCACCAATGCCACTTACCCATAGCCTGTGTTGGCTATCCTCAGTTACATTGTCTACATAATTGTCCCTAAGGTTGCCCATGCCATTTTTGAAGTTGGTATAATGGGTAGCGTTTTTTCCATCAAACCGGTAAAGCCCATTAGAGCACACCCACAAATACCCAAAATGATC
>CAIWHI010000141.1 GCA_903912435.1 uncultured Bacteroidota bacterium
GAAATTACCCGTTTCTTTATGACCATACCCGAGGCATGTATTCTGGTGCTTGAAGCCGGCGTAATGGGGCAGGGTGGTGAGATTTTCGTATTCGATATGGGTAAGCCTGTAAAGATTGCTGACCTCGCCCGTAAGGTAGTAAGATTGGCCGGTAAAGAGCCCGATGTAGATATCCGCATCATATTCACAGGTTTAAGGCCTGGTGAAAAACTATATGAAGAATTACTAAGTAGTGCCGAAAATTGCCGCCCCACCTACCACGAAAAAATAATGATAGCCGATGTGCGCCAATACGATTTCGAGGTAGTAGAAAAGAAAATAGAAAAGCTATTAGCAAGCGCCCGCCAGCACTATACCCTCGAAACCGTTTACCTCATGAAGGACCTCGTTCCTGAGTTTGTAAGCAATAATATAGCTTATGAGAAGGTGAATGTGCTGAAATAGAAAAATCTGATATTCTAAATAAAACAAAGCCCGGCTCCATTATGATGCCGGGCTTTGTTTTATTATGTTTTGCTGCATGTTAACAGGGAATATGTTTTAATTTTTGGATTTGAAACGCGTTTTAACTTTTAACTTATAAATTTTTACTTTTTACTTTGAAACACGTTTTAACTTTTGACTTTTAACTTTTGATTTTACTGAATATACCCAAGAATCTTTAACATACTCTGAGGCGTTTGTTCCTTGGCATAAATCCAGTCTTCCAGTTTGCCTTCCTTGTCATACTGCACTACAATATGCTTAGGAGAAGGTATCATACAGTGCTTGATACCACCATACCCTGAAAGTGCATCCTGGTAAGCACCAGTATGGAAGAATCCGATATAAAGTGGTTCCTTGCCCTTTTCCTTGTCTAATTTGGGCAGGAACACGGCATTGATATGTTCTTCAGAAGTATAGAAGTCATGGCTATCGCAGGTAAGCCCACCGAGGTGCACTTCCTGGTATTCCTTATCCCATTTATTAATGGGCAGCATCAGGAATTTCTCACCAATGCCCCACGTATCGGGCAGGGTAGTGATGAAAGAACTATCAATCATGTACCATATTTCACGGTCATTCTGCATCTTTTCATCCAAAACACTATAGATAACCGCGCCTGATTCACCAACTGTAAATGAGCCAAATTCGGTATAAATATCAGGGGTATCTACCTTATTCTTTTTGCAAACAGTCTTGATGGTGAGTACAATTTCATTAATCATGTAATTGTAGTCATAATCAAAATTCAAGGAATGCTTGATTGGCAGTCCACCACCAATATTGATTGCAGATAATTCAGGGCATACCTTTTTGAGTTGGCAATAAAGGTTCAAAACTTTATTCAATTCACTCCAATAATATACATCATCCTTAATGCCCTTATTCATAAAGAAGTGGAGCATCTTTAGCCTGAATTTTTCGTTGCCTTTAATTTTGTCAACGTAAAATTCAAGAATATCACGGCTTCGGATACCCAGGCGAGATGTATAGAAGTCAAATGATGGTTCTTCCTCACTTGCTATTCGGATACCTATATTTACCGGGTCTTTCGACCTGATGGATTTCTTATAGTCTTCAAATTCATTTTTATTATCAATAATAGGTATTACATTAGTGAACCCATCATTGATCAACTTGGCGATATTACGTGTATAGGCCCTGGTTTTAAAACCATTGCATATAATAAATATGTCTTTGGTTATTTTTTTTTGTTTATAAAGCTGCCAAATAATATCAATATCATAGGCGAAAGAAGTTTCTAGGTTTACCCCAAACTTCAATGTTTCTTCTACAATGAATGAAAAGTGCGAACTTTTGGTACAATAGCAGTAAAAATACTGTCCATCGTACTTGTGTTTCTTTATCGCGTCAGCAAACATTTTTTTTGCCCTATTGATCTGCATTCCAATCTTTGGAAGGAAAGTGATTTTAAAGGGGGTGCCATACTTTTCAATCATGGCATTAATATCCACACCATTAAACTCAAGGGTATTGTTATCGGTTACATCAAAGCCTTCCTGTGGGAAATGGAACGTCTGGTTGACGAGATCAGTGTAAGTGTTATTCATTTATTGAAAAAAAACTTGTTTTTTGAACGCTATCTGTTATGGGTAACAAAATTAATAAATTAGGCTTAGGAATTGGGATTTATTTTGAGGGTGAAGGTTAAATTTTAGAGGGTGGAATTCGTTCAGATTTTGTTTCTCAAACTATCATATAAAAGCTTATTACTCATTCATCACATTCAAATCCACATTTGCATAAAATCCTAAATCCCGGTCTTTTACCATTTTGGTATAATAGGTAATCTGTCCGGTATGGTAGGAATAATGCTCTGTAACATGAATGATGATGCCTATACCTGTAAGGTTAAAACCCTGCACCAATCTAGGTTGTAGAAGGTTTGATTCGGTACTATTTCCAATGGTCTTTACAGCATCATCCACGGTTTGGGCTAGTTTTTCAATCAATTCAGCTTTGGTATAACCCTCTTTCGTTGAAAATTCAAGTTCTCGGATTCTACCATCAGGCATATAACCCAATGATGATATGGCATACTGCCTTATGTTTCCGCATAAGTGTAAAATGAGGTTGCCTATTGAATTTGAATTTTCATTGGGCCTGTACCACACCTCCACTTCACTTAATTGTTCAAGGCATTTTAATATCCTTGGAGTATTTTCGTTAAGTCTTGATATTGATTGTTCTACAAATTCTTTTGCGAATGGACTAAGCATAAAGGGCGATTTTATTCATAAAAAAGGGCGAAACCAAAGCTTCGCCCCAATAATAGATTTCATTTTTTAATTTTTAATAAGCCCTTCCCTGATCGAATGCTTCCAATTCATTGGCTACAGCAGTCAAGAAACTAGCACCCAATGAACCATCAACTATACGGTGGTCATAGCTTAATGAGAGGTACATCATATGCCTAATAGCTATTACATCACCATCTGGTGTTTCGAGTACCATAGGGCGCTTTTTAATAGCCCCTAC
>CAIWHI010000142.1 GCA_903912435.1 uncultured Bacteroidota bacterium
CAGATATTTTCATTGATAATCATGTAAGTGATGGTGCTGATTACCAACATATTATGACCCTACTGGCCACCCAGCATGATAAATTGGGCGGACAAACAGGTGATTATATGTACAAGACCTTTACACCT
Organism: uncultured Bacteroidota bacterium; assembly: GCA_903912435.1. Classification (GTDB taxonomy): domain Bacteria; phylum Bacteroidota; class Bacteroidia; order Chitinophagales; family Chitinophagaceae; genus Nemorincola. The sequence continues at coordinate 129 of CAIWHI010000142.1, forward strand.
CTTTTATATACCGATATGAAGCAGAAGGGCTATGATTTGGTGCCATACGTAGCTGATTTCAGCAATACACCAGATAAGGGATGGAGAGAGTTTTTTGAATCACCCAGGTTTTCGAGTGGGTATGCAGCCTTGTTCCAGACTATTGCGTATGTGCCTGAAACGCATATGCTGAAGCCTTTTAAGGACAGGGTAATAGCTACTTATGACCTTATGACCTGCATTATTAAAGAGGGGTCAGCAAATATAAAAGAAATAAAAAGGGTAAGGGCTGAGGATAAGGCAGCCAATCTGACGAAGAAAGAATTTGCTTTGGATTGGCAGGTGGATACGGCCCGATATGATACAATAGAGTTCAAAGGGTATGAGGCAGGATATAAGCCTAGCCTGGTTTCAGGGCAACCAAGATTGTACTATGACCATAAGAAGCCTTATACCAAAAAGGTGCCTTTTTACGACCATTTTGTACCTACTAAAATGGTTAAGGCTCCAAAGGCTTATATTGTTCCAAGGGCATGGGTGCCTATAATATCCATCTTAAGGGCTAGTGGTGTGCATATAGTAAGGTTTGAAAATGATACGGATATAGATGTGACGGCTTATTATATTGATAAGTACGAGACGTTACCACATCCTTATGAAAAGCATTACCTGCATAAGAATGTTCAGGTAACCACTACAAAAAACAAAATGCATTTCTCTGTTGGAGATTATTATATACCTACCGACCAGAATGCAAGGCGCTATCTGATTGAGACATTGGAGCCTACGGCTCCAGATGCATTTTTTGCTTGGAATTTCTTTGATGGAATTTTGCAACAAAAGGAATATTTCAGCGATTATGTTTTTGAAGATGTGGCGGCAGAATTGGTGCAGAAAGACCCGATGTTAAAAGTGCAGTTGCAACAAAGAGTTAAGGAGGATACCACCTTTGCTAAAAGTGGTGCAGCCCAATTGGATTTTGTGTATCGCCATTCCCGCTATTTTGAACCAAGCGTGAACAGGTATCCGGTGTATAGGGTGGAGGAGTAGTTTGAAATAATGGTTAATGGTTAGTGGTAAATGGTTAATTCATTTACCATTGATAATTTACCATTTACAATTTACCCATAAAAATTAGTCTTCCTTGGCATCAAACCATACTTCTTTGGTTTCGTTCCAGGCACCGCTATAGTTGATGGTGAGTTCTTCGCCGGCATCTATGTCGCGAATGGTTTGAATGTAGATGGACTGGTCTTCGTAAACCATAAAATATTCGCAATTGCTGGTATAAGAATGATTGTAGATGGGTACCCATCCCAGGGCCATGCAACACAAGTTTTGACCATCAGGCTGCCATTCGAAAATATAATCGTGAAGTAGGGTTTGGTCAAGAAGAGAGCGGTCTTTTTCGTTCATTACGATTACCGGGGAGGTTTCAATAATGGTGTCGGCAGGTATATTTGCATGAGTAAATACGCCCCTGCCTTTGTTAGCCGTTTCACCAATATACAATTTCACATCAGACATATTATTTGTAATCCGGTTTTATATTTGATTAAAAATGGCTCACTATTGTAAAGAAGGGAATAATGTTGTAACATCGTGTGAATAAAGAGGTTAAAATAGCTGAATTTAGACAGATTTCGCTGTTTTAAATTTTATTATGTGCATCAAAAGTGGGGAAATTATTTAAAAAATCCGCTAGCTAATTAAAATGTTATTTTTTTAACCTTCTTTTTATATTTTTACAACCTTAAAGGTACATGATATGAATTTTTTCAGGAAGCCCATTATTATAATTGCTTTACTATTGGTTGGTTTGCCTAAATCAGGTATAGCTCAATACTTGTTTCAGGTAGAGCCATTATTTAATTATTTCAGTGATTCCAAGCGTTGGGAAGTAAGTGGAAATTATATTATGCCACAGGCTACTTTTAACGGGGTTTCCAGGGTTTTAGGTTCCGGGAATTACTATTTGGGTGATACAACAGTTAAACGACCACAGACAGGATCAGGAATTGGTGGTTCTATAGGTATTTCGTTGCCATTTAAGGCTACAGGTCATATTAGTTGCTGGGCTGTAGATGTTGCTCTTATGGGTAATATGTATACCTGGACAGATGTAAATGAGACTTTTGGTGTGGATGGTAGCTATACCAAGGTAAAACCTACTCTAAGTGCAGCAACTACGCAGATTGCCTTGCCATTAGGAGTTAGTTATAAAATAGGTAATGACGTTATTGAAACAAAGCGATTGGCATTTGCCGCAGCTTTTGGTGCAGGATTGTTACCACAGTTGAATATGACTTCATTAACTGGTGTATCAGGCGAGAAATCTTATTTGGCTTTTGGTTGTACCCCATATGTAAAGGCAGAGGCTG
>CAIWHI010000143.1 GCA_903912435.1 uncultured Bacteroidota bacterium
GGGTCAAGTACCTTATCAGGAACTATTGTATTAATACCAGTATAGTGGTTATTGATGATGATACCGACGACAACACCGGCAACCATGCCTGCAATAATGAATAGGGTGAGCCTGTTACTTTTTTTGGGTGCTTCTGGAGTCATTTATTTGATATTACAATTTACAGGCGATTTACCTAATCACGATTAAATTTAAAGACCCTAAATTTAATCAATCAAACGGAATCTTGTAATGAATTGGGGATTAAATACCATGTACTATTGGTAAATCAATTCATTTTTCACCGAACTATTGCCCTGCAAGCCCCCACTATGTATACACAATATCTTATCGCAGGTGGAGAAATAATTATACTTTAGCATTTCGTTGAGGCCATACATCATCTTTGAGGTATACACAATATCCAGAGGGATATTGTTGACATCATAAAACTCGTTCATGAATGTGATTAATTCGGGTTTCCATTTACCAAAACCACCGAAATGCCAGTCGTCAATCAATTCCCAATTGCGGTTTTTGTCTTCCTGTAGGTGTGCTGCTATATGTTCACCTACATATGCGCCCTGCTTCATGGGTACAAAACCCATTACATTTTGGTGGGCTTTAAGTTTGTTCCTCAATCCTATTAAGGTAGTACCAGTTCCCACGGCTACGGCTATATGGCTATATGAATCATGCACGAACCTCGATATAAGCCCGGCCCCTGCACGCCCCTTTTCATTTGCGCCACCCTCTGGTATTATGAGGATTTCATCAAAATGAGCCACCAGGCTTTTAGCCCACTCCGGCTCTTCTTTATTTTTATAGTCCTCCTGGGTTACAAAAATCAGGTGCATACCCTGGTTTTGACATTCTTCAAGGGTTGGGGTGAGTACCTCATATTTCCCCCTTACAATGCCTACCGATGCAAGGTTGAATTTCTTTGCGGCATATGCTGTTGCAGCCAGGTGGTTGGAATAACCACCCCCAAAAGTGACTATAGTTTTAAACCCATTATCCAGGGCATAGTTCATATTCAACCTCAGCTTAAACCACTTGTTGCCTGATACCACCGGGTGCAAAAGGTCAAGGCGCAACATATCTATAGAGGCTACCTTATTGAGATACCAGAATTTATTCAGTGGCTGAATTACCACCCTGCGGTCATCAAACATATCCATACTCACGAAGATAATTATCGTTATCGCGCCATTTGGGACGCACCTTTACAAAAAGCTCCAGATGAACCTTTTTTTGCAACCACTCTTCTATAGCCGTTCTTGAGTTGATACCCAACTGTTTTATCATGCTGCCACCCTTGCCTAAAAGAATCATTTTTTGAGTTTCCCTACTCACTATTATATCAGCCTTAATGACATTGAGGGTAGTTTTCTCTTCAAATGCCTGCACCAATACCGCGGCATGGTAAGGGATCTCTTCGTCATAAAGCGAGTAAATCTGCTCCCTTATCATCTCTGCCACAAAAAACCGCTCCGACCTGTCTGATATGCTATCATCAGGATAGAAGGCGAAACCCTCGGGCAACATTTTAAGTATTAGGGGTAATATCAGCTCAGTATTTTCCTTTGTGCGGGCCGAAATAGGCAATATCTCCCATTTGGGGTATTTTTCTTTATATAAGTTTACAGTAGTTTCAATTGATGCCTTATCTTTTATCGTATCAATCTTATTTAATAACAGAATAGCAGGCACCTTTAACTTAAGGGTATCTGTCACCATCTGAAAATCTTCAATGGGGTGATAAATATCGTGCATCAGGATAGCAACATCGGCATCCTCAATAGCACTTTTTACCTGCATCATCATTTTGGTATGCAACTTGTATTTAGGCTCAATAATCCCAGGAGTATCAGAAAACACAATTTGGTAATTGGGCTCACTAAGGATACCCAAAATGCGGTGCCTGGTAGTCTGCACCTTTGGTGATGTTATTACTAGCTTTTCTCCCAGCAGCAGGTTCAATAAAGTTGACTTACCCGCATTAGGAGCCCCGAAAATATTTACAAACCCTGATTTAAAATGGTCACTCATCTGGCTACAAAAGTAGTCCGAATTGCAATATATAGAATGATTAATAAAAAATCGACTATTTTGTAGTCGTCCCAGCCATCAATTTCTGTGCAGTATTGGCAATTTCTGCTTCCTGCAAATTACCATTGCTGAATTTTACCTCTTTAATAATACCATTAAAGGGGCTCTTGCGCTCAGAATTATTACCTATGGTTATTGGCTTATCATTATGCTTATAAGACCCGCCACCCGATGGGGCTGTTGCCAACAAATGTCCATTATCATAAATGCTTAATTGGCTCTTATTTACATTAATAGCCAGATAATGCCATTTTTCAGGCTCCAGTTCAAAAACTGCATTGGGGATTTGGGGCGTACCATTGCTAAAACCAAATACAAACTTGTTAGGAAAATTACTATTCCCCTGCAAAGTAATACCAGTAAGACCGTTAAGGTTATTCATATTGTTTACAATCATGGCGTTTGCCACCTGCTGTGCTGCTGGTTTTATAATAACCTCCAATGAAAACTCCTCACCAAGGCTTAATCCCCTATAATCTATTCCATCATTACCAAGCGGGTCTTTGATGCCTATATGATAAACTTTGTTAGGCCCATCAGGAAGTTCCAGTTTCACATTCTCATTTTTCAAAGCTACATTAGTACGTTTCTGATACATCTGATTGTATTTCAATGTACTTACATACTCAGCCACCACATTGTTATACCTGGTATCAAACACCACATAATAGTCCTTATCCAGCAAATCCTGCATAAGGCTATCTACATCTTTTTTATAAACCCATGCCGAACAGGGATTAAACAGTCCCTGCGGAATATAACCTCCATAATAATAGTAATAGAAATCCTGGTAGAGGTCGAAGAAGTACACCTTTTTACTATTGTGGGTAATTTCTTTCACTGCCGCCGAGTCATTAGGTACTTCCTGCAGTGGATAATAATATTTTGACTCAAGAAGGTTGCCATACTGGGTATTTAGCTTATCGCTTATTCTGTCGGAATAATAGAAACCGGTAAGAAATACGAAAACAACAGGTAGAACAAGATAAACTAAACTGCGGTTTAAATAGGATTTACCACCAGCTTCTGCAACCGCCGGAGTAGCTGCTTTTTTATTCTTTGGGGTCGTTGAGGGTGCTGATGCAACGGAAGCCACTTTTTCTTCCATTGGAGAAAAATAGATAAGCAAATCAAATAACAGGAAAACAGCTAATACCAATATACCTGAGATATTCAAAATATTGTTTTCGTGGCTACGACCAAAGAAATACATAGAATTGCCTATCACCAATAGCACAAGGAATAAGCCAACCTGCACATACTTTTCGCCCAGTTTATTCCTATAGAAAAACAGGTAGGAAACAATCGTTGCTAATATAACAGGCACATACCAATAAAAAGATTGGCGTGAAATAGGCAACATACCTACACCTATTTTGCGGTAGGTTAATGCACTTGATGAGAACAATTCTTTGAACAATACAAAACATAGCCCCACAGATGCAAATACAATTATCAGGTTCACCATGTTCAACTTTAGGTGTTTGCCCACCATTTCCATCAGGGTCTTAAAACTGAAGGTTTTTTCGTTAATTAATGGCATCAGGTCTAAAACAAAGAGAGCTATAAGCAACTCAACATAAGCACCTAGATATATCAAACCCAGATTCCTATGAAAAAGCACCAGCAAACC
>CAIWHI010000144.1 GCA_903912435.1 uncultured Bacteroidota bacterium
AAAATACGATTTTGAAAAAAGTAAGGAAAGAATAAACAATATCCTTAACACCAGCGATTTGGAATTCACAGAACTAAAAAATATTCCAACAAGAGATAAGCTAACTCATAATAATGGATTTTACGTACAATGCACATCAATGTTTGTTGACATTAGAAAATCAACCCAAATGGCTACAAAATATAGAAAAGCAACCCTTGCTAGAATTTACAAATGCTATATTTCTGAGGTTGTGGCAATAATAAATGGCAACAATGAATGTGTTGAAATTTGTATCGAAGGCGATTGTGTGTGGGGCATATTTAATACAACTAAAAAAGCAGAAATCGACGGTGTTGTTAACACAGCGGCTCAGATATCTTCTATAATAAATATATTAAATTCAAAACTTAAAGTCAAAAATTTAGATCCAATATCAATTGGGATAGGGATTGATTACGGAAGCACATTAATGGTTAAAGCTGGTCATTCAGGTACAGGGGTTAACGATGTGGTTTGGATGGGCGAAGTAGTGGCCATGTCATCCAAACTTGCGTCATATGGAAATAGAAACGATGGAGATCAACAAGTAATGATTTCAGAAACACTATACACAAATATCAATCAAGATTTAAAGAGTTTATTTTCATATAACAGCTCCAGAATATGTTACCATGGCAATATAATCATACCTGCAATGAAGGAATAAAAGTAAAATTATTTATCCATCAACCCCTGCTCACTCACCAAATAAATAAACTGGGCTAATACTACTGCCCCTAGTTTTAGTTCCCTGTGGTTTACATTTTCAAAGATATCAGCATTGGTATGGTGGTAATCGAAATAGCGCTGGCAATCAGGGTTAAGACCTGCCATTGGCACCTTAAGCTTTTCGCCTAATGGGCTAATATCAGACCCACCCTCTTCACGGGTGAAGTCGTATACCCCATATGGCAGGAAGAGGTCTTTGTACTTAATCACCTTTTCCTTTTTGTCTTGGCTCATTTCCATGCCAATACCCCTTGGTGAGAAACCACCGGCATCAGTCTCGATGGCTAAAATATGATTTTCATGTTTGGCTACAGCAGAGTCGGCATAGGCCTGACCGCCCTTCTGGCCATTTTCCTCGTTCATAAAAAGCACCGCCCTAATGGTGCATTTAGGCTTGAGACCCAACGCCTTAAACGCCCTTAAAATCTCTATAGACTGCACACAACCTGCACCATCGTCCATAGCACCTTCCCCTACGTCCCATGAATCAAGGTGACCACCTACTGTAATTATTTTTTCAGGTGTTTCACTACCTTTTATTTCACCTATCACGTTATAAGACCTTACCGGATTAGGCATCATATGGCATTGCGATTTTAGCTTTGCCAATGGAGTTCTTTTATCACATACTTTTTCAAAAGCATCGGCAGTAATATTACCTATTGCCATTACCGGAATGCGCTTTGTGCTATCCTTATAGTGCATAGCACCCGTATGCGGAAAGTCATCAGCACCTGTAGACATTGAACGGATGATAACCCCTACTGCACCTTTCTCCGCAGCCACACTGGCACTGCCACCACGGTATTTCACAGCATCGCCGTAGCCCTCAAACGTAAATATAAAATCCTGCCTGAAACGGTAATTAAAGAACACAATTTTACCGGCCACTGCGGTTACAGGCAGCGCCTTAAATTCGTCATAATTATGCACCATTATTACCTGGGCTTCTATCTCCTTGCCATCACTACCCTGACTATTACCCAATGATAGCGCATCTACTTTTTTGTATTTGCCATCCATCATCAGTTGCAGACTTTCCTCACCCCTGTACCAGTAAGGCACATCGGCTGGCTGTAGCCATACCTTATCTGCCCCGGCTTCCTTCATGGCTTTTTCGCCCCAGGTCACGGCTTTGGCAGCTGCAGGTGAACCACTAATCCTATGTCCTACGGTTTTGCAAAGCACCCTGAGGTTGTCATAACATGTGCCATACAACATTATCTCATCAGAAATTTTCCTGAACGATAATGAATCCTGCGCAGAGGATGTAAGTGTCAAGCCGAAGGCAATGGCAGTAAGGAAACCTGATTTCATATTTTTAACCAATATTTTTTGCAACAAAATAATTTGCAATTAACAACCTTAATTGTAATACCACATTGAACCCGCTACAGGGTTTATAATCGGTGGTTTTCATTTCCCCTGGTTTCACAGGGGGCTATTCATATTGAAGTCCGTTGGGCTTCCTCCATACACTATCTAAATACCAAATTCCCAAATTCGATGAAAAAGTGAATTGAATATCTTCAAAAACTAATCCTTTCCACCCTGACCTTTGAACTGGTGGTGGGTTTCTTTGAACAGCACGTTGAATGTAGTTAGCGACCCATAGATTGAGGTAATGTATTGTTGCAGGTCCACCTTTTCATCGTCGGTCATTACCTTATGGGCATTAATTTTCTGCTCCATTACACGTAGGCGGTCACGCACCATCACAATTTTGTGGAAGAATGTTTCTATCGGCACTTCCTTTTGCGCCATGGTAGGGTCGCCTGGTTTCAGAATCATATTGCCCCTACGCCATTTTGGGCCTATTGGCACCAACTGCATATCGTGCAGACGCTGGTCCAGTATATTACTTAGTGCTTGCTCTATATCAGCAATGGTTATATGCTCACTCCCCCCGCCGGTTGCAGCTACTTCTTCCAGTGTTTTAAGGCCTTCATAATCCTTGCTGATACTCTTGGTACCGTTTTGCGACTTAAACCAGATGATATAAAACTCAACGGCTGTATCTACGATAACTCCTTTTCCAAAATGCTGGTGGTCTACTCTCGAACCTATTCCTAATTGATTACTCATAAAGATTTATTGAGCCTCCAAAATAAGGAAAAAGCGCAAAAACTATGTGCTTATTATTTCAACAAGGAAAATTCACCCATTAAATACCACCTTATACCAGGGTTTAGTATTTCACTGCTTTTGAAGTAGTATGAATCCCATTGGCAAATACACCTATTTGGTAAACTCCAGGTGCTAATTTTGAGGCATCAATAAGGTCATTATTTTTTTGGGTCAACAAACATCGCCCCATCATGTCATAAACCTTAACCTCATAGGTCGCTGGTAACTGCGACCCAAATTTAAGCTTCCAATTTTCATGAGTGGGGTTAGGTGTAAGTTCAGCAACAATAGGAGCAACAGGCTTAACTGCTAAGGGGTAGCCTGGGTTCACCAGATTACATTCCCATATACTACGCCCATAGGTTGCGGCCCTCACTTTGTAATTCCTAAAGTTTATATCAATATCATCCACAATTACATTTGGCAGGCCTGTACTATATTGGCTCCAGGAACCCACATGTGATGAGTCGGTATAATATACACCTATATCTGTACCAATGAACAAGGCCCCAGGAGTTGTAGAATCAACCGCAATACAATTGGCAGGAATATTTGGCAAAGCATAGCTAATATTAGTCCATGAAGCACCGGCATTGTTACTCATATATACTTTTTGACCCGAAACATAACCTGAAAAGGTGACATATACCCTTGATGGATTGGTATAGTCTACAGCAATTCGGGTGATGGGCAATGTTGATACCGGCAATGTCCCTGTAACATCAGACCACGTAAGACCGCCATCTATAGTGCGTATAATATGGTTAAAATCGGCCGCATATATATAATTAGTATTAGATGGTGCTACAGCTAAAGATACCGCGCCACCAGGAAATGGGGTTGTAGTGGTTAATGCCCCATAATTATTATAAATATCTTTTAGCCCATAGTAAAAGGTATCAGAAGTATTAGGATTAAAAGCTACAGGTGATGTCCAATATCCACCAAACCCCATACCAAATGGATTAAAAGTTAGTCCCCTATCCGTCGACAATTGAAAATTCCCATTTTGTGTAGAAGCAATCTGGAAATTATCATCTCCCTGGAAAATAGCACATGCCATACCATCGCCATAGGGTCCGTTTGAAAGTAACCAGCTTGTTCCATCATTATAAAAAGTGGCGTTATCCTGTAGCCCGGCCAACATAATATAGGGATTCTGCCTTGATGAAGCCATCCAATAAATTTGAGATATCATCAAACCATTGCTAATATTTGTCCACGACACACCGCTATCCCTGGTTACTACAATACCACCATCATTGCCGAAAAATATTGTGCCCCTATGTAATGGGTTAAAAGCTATGGCATGATTATCCGGATGTACATAATAGATAGAAGAGTCAAAATAAGACCAGGTACTGCCCCCATCATCTGATGCAGCGATGTTCAGACCAGAAGCAAAAATTAAATTCGAATCAAGTGGAGATACCCCTAAAACCCTATCATAAAATCCATAAAAGCCGGCAATCGTTGATGGCGAGGAAAGTGGATTGAAAGTCAGCCCCTCGTCATTTGAAAGAGACAGATTATCACCATCATCAAGGAGCCATATATTTTTTGGTGCTGCGGGTGATACTGCTATCGAGCAACGATTATGAGTAGTATTTACGGCAGGATATAATGTATGCCAGGTCAGGCCGGCATCATAGGAAGCTCTAAGATTTAATGTATTTACAGCATAAATGGTATCAGGCCGGTTGGGTCTGAATGCCATACTATAAACCAATCCCGTATCCACCACTGTCCAGGTAGCACCTGCATCTGCCGTACGGTAAATTCCGTGGCTGGTAGCTGCTAACAAAATATTTGGGTTTACAGGGTGTATCAATAATCGTTGAATCATATCCCTGTCACTCTGTATCCTGCTTAATCCGGTTGTACTCCACGATGTGCCACCGTCTACACTTTTCATAACTCCTGCAGAATAAAGCCCACCCCAAAAAATAGGCATTGAATGTGGCACATAACCATATTTGTCTCCTGTGGCGGCATATAGCGTATCAGTATGTCTTGGATTTACAGCTATATCTGCAATGCTCAGAGAAGGAAAATCACTGGTATGCGTAGTCCATGTAGTACCACCATCATGGCTTATCCATACCCCTCCACAGGCAGCACCTATATATATGGTATTGGTATCAATCGGGTCGATAACGATACAATCTATACGACCTATGCCATAATAATTGATGGGTACATTTACAGGACCCAGGGGTTGCCAACCGGTAAGGGTAGTTTTAGCACCTAATCTTTTTGCTCCTTTTGCTTTTTCATATTCATCAAGCAAAATACCCGGCCTGGGCATATTGCCCGTGGGATAACAGCGGGGCTCTACGAAATGAAACCACCTATTGAATCGCTCCAGGTCATTATCATCCTTGCCGGTATTTTCTTCCTGGGGATTGTGTAATACATTTTTAAGAAATTGCTTCTTAATTTCATAAATATTGCTGCCACCAGAAACTGGCTGGGCTGGGTTTGCAATAGCAGATTGTGCCTGAATCTTATTGGTAAAAAATAAGGCAAGGAATAACAAAGGTAAATAGCGCATATAAAAGATTTTACAATAAAGTTATTGAAAAATCTTCAAACTACGCTTCCTTATTAAAAATATTTAATGGCTCACAATTGAGGTGAATTCTGATAATACTAATTAGATGTAGGTAAAGTAACTACACTATCAACCTTTCCACTTTTGTTGCGGTATTCTATAATCCTGGCCTTTGGTTTTGGTAAGCTAATGGCTTGCATATCCTGATAGATACTCCCACCTGGCAGATTCATTATCTTCTTATTGAGCCATACAGTAGATTTCAGATAATTCTCTTCAGGATAATAAATAAAAAGGCAGGTACTATCCTTTATAGTATTGATGATTTTGTTAGAGAGCTTTGCTGGTACAGCAGGACAACCCCAGCTACGACCCAGGTGGTCATTACCCCTTATGAATTTCTGACTTACATATTTAGCTCCATGCACCACTATCCCCCTATCAAAGGCAGCATCGTTAAAACCCTGGTCCATACCTACTAAATGAAGTGACATACCATGGTCGCCATCATAAGTATCGGTAGTAACATAAAATCCAAGGCTGGTTTGGTGCGAATCGAAATTATTTGAAAATGCATAAGCATACTCATCGCCCGAACCCTGGCCATGTGCCACGAAGGTATTGTAGATTACTTTTTTAGAAGCTAGGTCTATCACCCACATTCTGTCTTCTGATGATGACAAACTCATATCACAAATGGTGAGCAATTCTTTTTCTGATGATAATTTACCCTCGATTTTTAGATTCAAATAACCCTGGCATGCCTTACTAAAAACATCAAAAGAAAGCTTTTTGTAATCCTCAAAGTCAATTTGTTTATAGACTGTAGCAATGTAATTTTTAATCAATACTTCATTTACTGCAGTGCTATTTTCATTCTCCGGCACTGTTTTGAATGATGTTAATGCCAACATTACTACAAGATAAACCACCAGGCTCCTAATCATTTTCTTCATCTCGCTGTATTAATCATGAATTAATAGTCTATCATTTATAAAGTTAAGGGTAATTTGCACAACCCAAAGTTAAAAACGCAAATTTATCATATAATTGTGTAAGAAATGTTGATTAAAAATTATCTCCCTAAAGTGGCAGCTTTTTTTTCTCAAAAAATCTTCCCATTGGCAATCATGACGCAAATTCCAATTTATATTAGCCTCAACAATTTGGGATGTTAACCCCGTAAAAGAGAAAATCTCTTTTAGCAGATTATATATTTTACTCTTCCTTAGTGCGATGAAACATCATCATGGGTGCCATGTTCATCCAGCAAAGATTTCGCCTTATTAACATCAGTTGCACTACCATGGGCTATAACCAGATACTTACCTGCTACAAGGGCTTCGTGGTACTTCTTAGCATTTTCATCACGCACACCCACTGTAGCCAGGGCAGATGCAATACCACCACCTATTAGGCCAAGATCGAAACCGGCAATTGCACCCACAAGGGCTCCGGCACCAAAAAGGAATCCTACTCCTGGAATAGCGAATACCCCAACACCTGTTAACACACCTAGTGTGGTACCAATAACAGTGCCTGCACCTATACCCCCTGATTTGATTGGACTTTTTGGAATTACATGGCCCTTTTCATCCACTACTTCCTCTTGCTCTGTAAGCCCCATAATGGATAGATGGGTAACAGGATAGCCTGAATCTTTCAATTTTTGTACAGCTTCAACTGCCAGGTCGTGATTGTCGTAAATGCCTATAGTAGCGTTCATAAAGTAAATATTTAGGATGCAAAATTACAACATAAACCGCTCATATTCAAGTATGAAATTGCCATATATAAATTAGTCATCCATGAATATTTCACCATCTGTACCTAACCTAATCACCCAGTCATCAATCAATTCCCTTATCACTGATATTACTACCAGTTTTTCATTTTCAGGGTATAATTTTACTACTTCCTCAAAAACAAGTACACTACCCTGTTTCAATTGGGCTACTATGTCGTCCTTTATTTTCCGTGGGTCCAGACTTTTTTCCAACTTCACACGGCACACATCGCAGTGTTCACAATCTTTCTGGTGCCGCTCACCAAAATAGGCCAGTAATTGCCTTTCCCTGCAAACTGATGAATTTTGAAGAAAACCTATCATAGCCTCAGTTCGCACCTCATGCCGCTTCCTGAGGATATTTATCCGGCTGAGGTCAATATTCAAATACCGGCTATCTACC
>CAIWHI010000145.1 GCA_903912435.1 uncultured Bacteroidota bacterium
TGCCCTATTAAAAGTTCAGGTGAATAACTCTCTGGTGGTTTTACCCACATGCCCCGCTACCGAAACCCCAAATGAGGATAGTTGCTTTACCCCTGGTGCAACAGCAAAATTCTATTTTTTCCTAAGGAATGAAACCGTAGGAGATACAGCCTACGAACGTATTGTAAATCCAGATGGTTCAACCTTTACAAGTTGGAGGCACAATAGTATCAACAGCTATTTATCCTCTTATTGGTATTTTAATAAAGTACTACCCACTATTCCGGGAGTTTACACCTATGAGACCATTTATAATGGCACCACTTGCACTAAAACTTTTAAAGTAAACTGCATAGCCTTGGGTGTTGAGAAAAATACAAATGAACCAGATCTAGACATTTACCCCAATCCTGCGCAAAATACTATTGGCCTATCAATGACTGATTTGAGTAATGAACCCGTTAACCTTACTATAAAAAATCTTTTAGGTATGGTTGTCTTTAGTGATAAATTATCCCTTGAAAACAACCACATACACAAAGAAATTAATATAAAAAATCTCAGTAGCGGAGTATACATACTAAGCCTGGAATCAAATCACTCACGAATAATCAGGAAGTTTGTAAAACAATAAGCATCCTGGCCATTTTTATAAAATAATTAATAATATAGATAGAGTAGCTATCAAAAACATTTGAACTCATTATATCAATTTTTTGTCCTATTTTGGTAGCACATTAAAACTGCTATATGAGGCAAGCTATCGTATTTTTTATTGCATTCCTGCTGACCACAAATTGCCTGGTTGCTAAAACCATTAATATAAACCTATCTGAAGCCATCGAAAAAAAGATGGTTACTACTGAGGGTGTGAATATAAATGGTAATTACATGGGCAAAACAATGAGCCTTAGTGTTACCAATATTAGCAAGGAAACACTGGTAATAAAAGTGGATAATGGAGTAGTTTTTAAACCGGAAGACCCAATAAACCAACCTATGGTGATAGCAGGTGAACCCACCTTGGTAATACAACCCACAAAAAAGAACAGTGTAGATGTTTACACTTTTTGTGGCAATGCACCCAGGCACTGTCCTGCTAAAGAACATAAATACACTTATGGATATAAAGCCAGTGATACATTAATCAAGGTACTGCAATTTATTAAAACCAACTCACTCTATGATGACCTTGGACAAAGTGCCGTATGGGCCATTACTAACCATAATAGCCTATCTGACATTTATGACACCCAAAGAGAGGCTATTGCCAATGAACTTTTAGCTCTGGTAATGAGGCTTACCAACAGGGAAAAACCACAATACCATACTGTTAGCAAACATGATGCGATACCCGATGCACCTGCTTATGTACCTAAAACACTAAAAATCATAGCAGATTTCGAATTGAGGCTTGAAGCTCCTAAAGTGTTGACACTGGGTGTATTTGATGCCTCCGGTAAAATGATACAATCAGTCTTTGAAAACCAGGAGTTTGGGGCTTTAGGCCACCGATTTGAAGTAGAGTTCGAATCGGCAGATGTGCAGTCAGGCAATTATTATATCCGTCTTAAGGAAGGCGAAAAAATAATTAAGGAACAAGTAGTAAAAGTGGAATAAATAGCTCCACTTATAATGACCGGATTCTGAATCATTAAAAGTGGAGCATATTATTATACTTTATTCAAAAACCATCTTTGAAGTATACTTTTTGCCATTTATATCAATCCTAAGTAGATATACCCCTTTGTACCTATCTGAAGTTTGAATCAATGTTGTATTTATCCATTGGGTAGAATATGCAGTAGTTTCATAAATACTTCTACCTGTGGCATCGTACATAGTGATTTGCATTTTTGCTTTGTGGTCTGCATTCCATATTATAGTAAAATCACCATTGTGGGTAGGGTTAGGGAAGATATTTACTAGTGTATTGGCATCTGACCATTCTATTGTTCTTATCGGCGATTCTATTGGGGTATTATCCTGTAGATAGGCAGTAACCCTGTAGTGGATTGGTGTTCCAGACTTTAAGGCTGTACCTATGATTGGGTCCTCATAATAGTTTTGGTATTCATTTATATGTACAGCCTTTCGTGTATCTACTGTAGTGTATGCCCCATTACCTATTGCCCTATCCAATACATACCTATCTGTAAGAATATCTAATGGAGTATGCCATAAAAGAGATATCACAACGCTACTTAAGCGAGTGACACTTAGAGACAGTAAATTATTGGCAGTATCGGCATATTCCACCTTTCTAATAGGGGAGTAATAAAATATGCCACTACCATGCATTTTGTACATCAACCTGTAATAGTATATACTGGTATCGGTGAAATTTACCCTATCCATATAAGTATATGCCCCTGGGTTAAGTTTCCGGGATTGGGTATCAGCAACTATAGAAAAACTAATATTATCCAAGGAACGCTCAACAAAATAGGAATCAACTGCTGTATCAATTAACGAATACCATTTTAGAGCAACTCCCTGCCCTACCCTATAAGCCTGAAAATCGAGATAATCTTTTCCGGCATCAAAAGTGCCAGTAGGGCCGCCACTATTGAACCAAAATTCGCCCCAGGGTACTGCTTTTAATTCGGCATAATAGCCCTTATCATAAGGCACCCAGGTAACTGATTTGGAAGGATAATAGGTAAATAAATTACCGGTATCATCAAGCATAGTGCCATTCTCAAAATATTCATTAGCCTCTGCATTTGTATATTGGGTTATTCCCAGTCGGTAAGCATCAATAACTGGTGTACAAGAAGGGCAAGTTGCATCAATTACCGCATTTACAAATTCGCTATCTGTAATATATAACCTAACTCCCATTGAATCCTGGGGCCTTGCTTCTGATGAAACTACATAATTCCTGCCAAAGATATACTGGGTTGCACCAGGATTAGCCACGCTGCCACTTGTATATTGGCTTACAACAGTATTTCGTGATGATGTATTTTCAGGCTGTAAAGAAGCCATTAGTTTGCCATTAATAGCAAAATCTGTCCATTGATTACCACTAAGGTTTAGTGTTAATGAGTTAATAGAATCGTCTGGCGGGCAAATAGGTTTCAACAAATCGTATATATGTATATCATCGAGTGCAAAACCCTCATAATTAACACCAGGGTCGGATGTTAATACAAACCTGAAATGGGTGGTTTGTCCGGGTAAGCTAACAGGAAGTGGTATGGAGGCCACATGCCAACGTGTTAATGTGGTATTGCTCCATACCGAGAAGGTAGAATCGTACCAATTGGTACCCAAACCTGGTGCTCCTAATTTTATCCAGCTAGCCCCATCTAATGAATACTCCACCCATGCGGCATCGCATAAGGTATTACCGCAATTTTCAGTCTGTATGGCTGCACTAAAACTCAACATTGGGTGACTAAGACCCGACAAATCAAAACATGGAGAATAGAGGTAAGATGTTTCCAGATTGCTATAGTGACCATTCAGATTGGTTTTCCATACCTTATTTCCGCTTGCTGCCTGATTAATAATGGGCGAATTTGGCACACCACATTGCCATGAGTTTCTGAACCCATCACTGAAATAGCCACCATCACCAGATTCAAAATTCTCCAGATATGGGAAACTGCTAAAAATAGGGCTATTGCGAATATGATAATTGAGAATAGTATCATTGGCAACATACGAATCACCGGCACCTACCAACCAAACATTTATGGAATGGGAAATACCCGGAGTAATATTCATTTGCTGACTAAAGGTATAATTGACACTTGATTTGGCACTTAAGCTATCCAGTAATCCGGTGTAAGTTGGCCCACCATCCAAAGAATAAAACAATTGA
Source organism: uncultured Bacteroidota bacterium (assembly GCA_903912435.1). Classification (GTDB taxonomy): domain Bacteria; phylum Bacteroidota; class Bacteroidia; order Chitinophagales; family Chitinophagaceae; genus Nemorincola. Next base: position 3,812 of record CAIWHI010000145.1, read on the forward strand.
ATATTATGGAGCGTATAATTTACCCCATTTCGCACTTGTACAATTAATGGAACCGTAGCAGGCAGACCGCAATTTGTAGGCAATGGAGACACTACACTTACCATTGATGCATCATTATCAACGGTGTAAATTTTGAAATTATCCAAAGTCATGCCATTTCCATAGTTGGAGGAGGCAATAAGCGATGTATCATTCTGGCCAAAAGAAAGCTGGGTACTGGTAGAAAAGTTCCTATGCTCAAACCTTAAAGCATCTGTTAGAGAGATTGATTTAACATGCTTTATAAAACCAGGATAACCAGTAAGATCATAATAATATAAGGGCACCCAAGCAGATGTGTCTACACCACGGGCCATTACTAAATTACCATCGCCGGATTTAGGAATTGCATGTAAAACATAATCAAAATCAACCCTCACTTCCGCAGTTGAGGTATCATAATTATTTAAATTGAAGGTACCTACAAAGGTATTTTTGCTACCCTGACTCAGATTTTCAGTCACATCCATACTTATAGAATGGCTACCGCTTATTGTAATATCATCACTTACAAAGGAGCGCAAACGACCGGAATCATTGGTATTGAAAAAATCCCAATGGCCACCTGGAGAAACACCAATAGAGTCACTAGTAACATTTAGACGCCCCATATCCTCAAAATCATCCATAAATCCTGTGGCAAGGTATATTGGATCATTGGGTATGCTTTGAATATTATAAACCAGAGTATCATTAATGTGTTGGGGGTCTGGAATACTAAGATTATTAACGGCAATTAAGATATTGTAATTTTCCAAATTTGAGAATGACATACCAGGTATGGTGGCTATCACGGTTCCGTTGGCTGGTATTGTAACTGGAGTACTCATACTATTCCAGGCACCGCCATTTACCCGCCATGATAAAATATAATTGGAGCATGGGTTTCTATACATATTCCTGAGCAATACCTTAATAGATGTGATAGTAGTCAAATCAGTCTTGGTAAACATCCTGCCACTAGTTGGTGATATTACTTTTTCCACCATCAGGTCGCCATTAGATATTGATTTGGTACAATTCCCTGAATCAGCAACTTTTATAGCAGCCCAACTCCTGAACCCAGGGAATCCATCTACTATTGGCTGTACCGCAACATAGGACGTGGTATGCAGTGGCAAACCGCTAAAAGTATAGGTGGTATCAGTAACAGAATCAATAACTTGCAACTTCGAGCCCTTTTTAAGAAGGATATAATATCCTGTGGCTCTTGGTGCCGGTGACCAGTGAATATTCAGATAGGTGGGACATTGAGCCGTGTCGAAACCAATATTTGGTTCAGTGGAAACAGAAAAACGCTGTGTACTAACCACTTCAGAGGTACCATTTTTAAGCAACCTCATAAAACACTTGCCTGAATTGAGCCCTAATGGTAAATAACCTACATAATGAGCATCTATTGGTATCGTATCAGAAACCAATGTCCAGGTACGACCACTATCTGATGAAAATTGAGCAGTAAGTCTATGACCGTCATCAAGTCCCTCCCAATACATCCTAATGGTATCTCCGGTCATATTAGGGAATTGCTCACCACCTAATGGTCCTGTAAGATGTATGGCTGCCGGTATAATATCATAAACAATTGCAACACCCTGAGGGCCAAAAGGCACACTATGCCCTTTTACCTTAATTGTATAGCTACCTGCTACGGGGCTTACAATGGTAACCTGTTCGGTATTATTTATATGATCTTCTTTTTCAGTAGCGTTGTTATTTACATTAGCAGGGGTAGGATCAAGGCATAAAGGTAGGTGGGGCATAGCACCAGGGTCTATTACGCTTAAATCCAAATCATTTACAAGGGCCTTCGTAGCCAGTGGACTTGCAGGAAAATCGTTCCAGCATATCATTACTTTCAACTTACCGGTATTAGGTGGAATTGTAATGGTAAAAAACTGAGAATCTCCTTCTACGATACTATTATATGTGTAATTATTCGCATCAAGCATTTGCAGCGATCGGTATAAATCCATACCTCCATATCCATAACTGTAATCTGGCCCAGGGTTGCCGAGGTCCATAGCTCCATTTAATAAGATTGCTTTAAGCAGGTCGGCGCGGGGTTTATTGCCACCATTTAGTTGTTTATACCTTTGGGTAAGGGCAGCCAGGCCCCCTGTAACATGTGGTGCAGCCATACTGGTTCCCGCTGTCCAGGCATATTTATCATCCGGCACACAACTATAAGTTCCGAGACCCACAGCAATAATTTCAGGTTTTAGCCTGCCATCTTTCACAGGTCCCCGAGACTCATCACCAGCCTGCTGCAGGAAGCTAGTCATACTGCCAACTACAATAATATTTTTGGAAGGCTGATAACCACCACCCACATTTGCAAAACCATTTAAATAGGGGGAACAATTCAGGCCCCCATCATTACCTGATGCAAACACATGCTGTACATAAGGGTACTCCCATGACAAGGTATCGAGAAAAGCAGAGTAAATATCATATGTACCTGCATAAGTGCAAGATCCTGTAGTTATAGTATAACTATTATTTGACAAGGTCATGTTATAGCCATTATACATAGCACCTGTTGCTGATAGTACATTATCATAAAGATGATCCAACAATTTTACATTAGGTGTTGTAGTGGCGGCAAACGGATCAACAATGGAGGAAGAGCCTACTATACCATTGGTAATCTGTCCATGTGCAGATTTAGGACCCGGATTGAAATTGGTTGTTTTTTCCTTAGTATCAATATGGTAAATACCACTGGCATTGTCGCCCACACCCACTGTTACACTATCGCCCAAAAGACCATAGCCACCATATATTGATTGGGCAGATGCTACATTTCCTTTCATAGATGGCATAGACATAATATCTAATGGCACTAATTCAGTTACCGGACTAATATACTTTACCCCATACCAGGAGGCCATAGCTCTTACTTTCTCTGATGGAATAATCACTTTATATGAGCCGAATTTCTGCATTGGGCCTTGGTGAATAGTGGCCCCCATTACTTCTATAAACTGCCATAATGTCACGTCATTAATCCCAGGATAAAAAGAAACCAGCACTTCTACCTCACCCTTTTTAGAGCGAACCTGTTGCCATAAATAATCGTCGGCTTTCATTACCGGTGTTACATTTATAGCGGCTGTAATTGGCAGGGAGGCAAATGTGGTCTTGTTTACCTTAGGTGAAACATGAGCTAAATAGGTATTTTCCGGGATGTAATCGAACAAGGTGATGCCTTGACTTCTTAGCTGTTCCTTCATCTTCGTATCGGGTAATGTTTTAAAATGTAACAATACCTCCACCGGATCAGACTGTGATTTAAGCCTGTTGATACTATCAATCCATTGTGCTGCATTGGGTAAGGCTATAATGCTACCTGTCTTTAAATGCATGATAGGGAATCTATCAATAGATTGCCCTATTGACAACTGCCCTAAAAAGCAAAAAAAGGCTATGAGGGTAACGTATTTTCGCGATATAAGTAGCTTTTTAAACATAGTAGTTCGTTAACGCTTTTTCAAATTAAAAAGTCAAAAATCATCTTTGATAGCAACTATTCATCTATTCAACAAATAATTGGGGTTTTACGAATAAATTTTACTTGCAACATCAAATTTAATCTTTCCTGAATTAAGTCCATCCTATTTTATGATTTGGGAAATAACCTATCCCGCCGTTTTGAAATTTGCAGCTCAAATGCATAGTATAGAAACGATTAAAGTGCTATAACAATTGTCCTATACAATAAATAGATACCTAGAGCTCTTAATAGTGTGGATTGCTTATTCTCATGTAAGAAGGATATAAATATTAAAGTGAAATGCACCAGAAAAAGTGAAAAGGATATCCTGCTAATAGATCCAATACCTGAAGATAAACAAATATTATAGATTATATCAATATTAGTAAAATAAGGCAAACTGAATGATAGAAAAATTGGCATTACTAATAACAGGAATGCATCTCTAATAAATCTCAAATTCCCTGTAAAATTTGTGTAAAAATGAGTAAATACTTATTTGTAAAAAAATACAGAATAACATTTCCAATAACGGAAACATACAACAACTGTGTTTTATATTTTAGAAAAAGTGGTTTATTGAAATAACTAAGCCAGGCAAACAAAACGCCGTACATTAATGAATCTAAGCTGAAAAGGACTGCTTTTGGTTTGCACTCTTCAGGGTCATGGCCACTCATGGGATCAAAAGCATAAATAAATCTTACGTCCTGCAATACTAATTCATAGCCAATAAATATCCTTAGTAATAATTGTTGCCATGGTTTGTATGGGAAACTCAGCCTCGAAAAAATAGACTACCAAGGGAATGCCGATTATGGAGATGGAATCATGACGTTTATAATTTCAGTTTTATGGAGATAGTTTAGTAATTCTATAATTTACTGTATGGGAATTTGGGCTTATATTTGCTTATAAAGTCTAAAACATGAGGCAGCTAAAATATTATTTTCTATTAGTGATTCTTTTTTCGACCCAAAGCACCACCGCCCAAAATATCATAAATAAAGAACTGATTGGCACCTGGCATGTATATAAACAAGATATAAAAGGACAAA
>CAIWHI010000146.1 GCA_903912435.1 uncultured Bacteroidota bacterium
AGTGATACACACAGCATCATGTTCCAGGATGTGAAGGTGCCAAAAGCTAACCGTATAGGTGAAGATGGCTTCGGATTTACGTTTGCTATGAAGGTGCTTGCTGGTGGCCGTATAGGTATTGCTGCACAGGCACTGGGTATTGCTAGTGGTGCTTATGAATTAGCATTAAAATATTCAAAAGAGCGTAAGGCTTTCGGAACTGAAATCAGTAACCATCAGGCTATTGCTTTCAAACTGGCTGATATGGCTACCGAAATTGAAGCTGCCCGCCTGCTTTGCCTAAAGGCTGCATGGCACAAAGACCAGGGTATGGACTATACCTTATCTGCTTCTATGGCCAAATTATTTGCATCTGATATTGCACAAAGGGTAACCAATGAGGCAGTACAGATACATGGCGGCTATGGTTATGTAAAAGAATTCCACGTTGAGCGTTTGTTGCGTGATGCGAAAATCACCCAGATTTACGAAGGTACAAGTGAGGTTCAGCGCATAGTGATTAGCAGGACTGTTCTAAAAGGATAATTGCTTAAAATATTGAACATTATAAAAGGGACTCAAGATTTTGGGTCCCTTTTTGTTTTTATACAGTATGCCTCCACCCTATCTGTTTCAAAATGAAAATCAATCAATAATCCGGATGACTTTTATAAACCTGTTCCTGTAGGAATCGTTTAGGGGGGAGATAGTGACACAATATTCTGCACCTGAGGTGGCTTGAATGAAATTTATTTTGCCATTTTCATTGTCTACAATCATACCAATATGCCCTACCACCCTGCGCCTGCTATTGGTACCGGTAAACAGAATTATATCTCCTGGTAATGATTGAGCCAACTCTATTTTTTTGCCCATATTCGTAAACTCAACAGAGCTTCTTGGTACGGTCACCTTGAAATGGGTATATACATAATTGATAAAACCGCTACAATCGAAACCACCATCGGGGGTCATAGAACAGAATTGATAGCGACACCCAAGGAGGGTTTTGGCAAATGCTACAATTTCGTCTGGTGAGGACTTGAAGGGATAAGTGTCGGCCAGGGCTGACATAGCCGGTAGCATTGGTTCCAGAAACAATGAGCTATAATCTTCGGTATAGCCTTTTGTTGGGATGGCAATAGTTGATTTCCGGCAAGAAGGCTGCCAAAGAAGAATTACGAATAACACATAGAAGTAGCGCATAATTTGAATGGTTGAAATGTTAGTGAAGTTCTTCATTAACATTTATGATAACCATGCAAAATTGGGCTAATGCCAGGTCTGTATCGTTATGCCTTTAGAGGGTATAATTGTATAATTCACTGGAGGAAAATAGGTGATACCGGGATATTCATATTAGATTACATTTCATTGACATATGAATATTACGCATTTTTTATGTGATTTATGATACCCTTTGATTCGATGGGCGATACCCATCGCTCTGGGATTCCGCCCGCCACGGCGGGCGTTAAGAACTGGAAAAGTATATATAATCCCAACCGGAGGCCGCACCACCGGCCCCTCTCTGGAAAAAGGATAAGGGTGACAATGCTGGCAAGATTATTTCCTATAGATGCTTTATTAATTTTTACCATCTATTGGCAGAAAGGCATGTTGTAATTAATTGACCTCACGATATGCATACCTGAATATACTTTGGCTAAATAAATAAACAGTTTATGCGATTGAGGTAGGGATTTCTTTTGCATCTTCATCTTTAGCAAGACCATTATCTACCTTGCTTTTGCGATCGAGGACTACAAGGAGGGCTAATGGGATGTAGAATAAGGCGGCTACCTTGTGGGTTTCTATCAACTCTGAAAAGAAATTATTGATAAATCCTACGGCTATTGTCATTGTAATACCGATAGTTACCAGACGGTAGAACTTTTCATGAAACCTATGGTAGATTCTTTGAGCCTTGGCAAAGATGGCATAAATCAATATGGCATAGAGTATCATGGCTGGCCAACCCTGCTCTACGAGCATATAGAGGAAGTAGTTGTGGGTGGTGGAGTGCTCTTTATTGCGGCTTACATAAGTTTGGAAGCTGGTAACTGCATAAGGTTTGTAAAAGTAATAGAAGGAACGTGGGCCATAACCAGTTACCGGCTTATCCTGACTCATCCTCACTGCCGCAATCCACCTATATAAACGCTCCATCGACGACATATCCTTACCCCTGAAAGTAGCAATCATATGGTCGGCAAAGTTTTTGTGCATGTAAGTTTTATTATAATCGGGCCTGAACTCAATGTACTTGTTATTAGGTACCATGTAGCAAAAAGCCAATATAATCATACCATAGAATGCAGGCATAATCAAATTTACCAACCTCATCCTCATAGCCAAACCAATTACTATTGCGAATACAATACCGAAGTAGGCCGCCCTTGCATAGGCAAAGAAAAGCGCCACCATAAAGATAATTATAACACTTGCAAGCAATAATCTTACCAATATACCCTTGCCTTTTGTCATAGGCCAGGCAACAATTAATAAGGGAAAAAACATAGATATTACAGTGGAGTAGTCAACGTGGTTATAATACAAGCCACTCATTGCCTTTTGAACCTTATCGAAGCTAAAATGGAGGGTAGCATGGTGTATTAAAATGACAATAATGGTAATGAGCATAGGTACGAGAAGCACATAGAACCCCCTGATATAGTCTTTCTTCTCCCTGAATATCCATAATGGCAAAACGAAGAAACAAACCAGCAACCAGCTTTTTGCTAAAAGGAATTTGAAAGAGAAGAACACCATTTGCGAAAAAATAACCGCAACCAGAGTAGCAATAAACTGAAGCACAATTATAAAGACCAGGGAATCTTTCCACCACCATTTAGGCAGGTGATTGGGATTCCGGGCCCAAACCAATACAAATAGCAGGAGGAAAACCCACATTAATGGCTCATCGGGCAGGGTGATGGCCATAGTGTCATTAGAGAAATTTATTTGAACAGAAGCGGGTATTGAAAAAAGGAAAATCCACCAGGCAGATTTCCAATTTACACCCATCAATACAAAATATAAAAAGCCCAATGGTGCTGCCAGCACAAAATAGTTACCCGTCCATGCAAAAATTACAATGGACGCAAATAACAGCATAAATGCACCAATATTGAACCAGTTATTTTTTATTGATGCCAGCATTATTTCAGAGCCTCGTTTAATTTTTTGTAATAAGCCATCATCAATACAAATACTGTACTAAAGAACAGACCCAGACAGCCGGTAACCATCAATACCAATTGCACACTAGGCCCGAATGGTGATGTAGGAGGAACAGCCCTTGTAATTACTTTTAAGTATTGAATGGTATCGCTTGCAGCAGCAGAAAACTCATTGAGCAAGGAAATATAGTGAGAGCGGTCGGTTACTAATTGGTCTTTAACTGACTCAATATTCTGAACCTCTTCCATTGCCTTACCAAAACCTTTACCACCACCTTTCATTTCAGAATTCATCATATTCTGCCTTGATGGACTTATGATACCATATATACCATATTTGTCTCTCAAATTGGCAAGCGAATCTGTAAGGGAATTGATTGCACTGTCTAATTGAACCTTCTTGGAATTGATTGAATAGCACATACTCCCCTTCATCTGAGTATAGTAATGCCTAAATGTTTCTTCGAGTACTTTCACACTCATATTGGCCACATTAGCAGCATCCTGAGGCTTATATGCAATGTAAGAAACAATGATA
>CAIWHI010000147.1 GCA_903912435.1 uncultured Bacteroidota bacterium
AGTACCCAATGACCAATCGAGAGCCAGGGAACTTGCCTTTTGCAAAGCCCATCTTGATACTTTAAAAAAATTTAGTTTAGATGAACTTTCTGACGAGAATAAGATAGACTTCCACCTGATTCAAAATCAGCTTAATTATACAATATGGAACATCACAGAATTAAAATCGTGGGAATGGGATGCCTCACAATATAATGTTTGCGGTACTTTTTCTGAGATGTTGAATTGTGACTATGGCGATGTAGATAGCAGGCTACATAGGTTCTATACAAAAATGAAAAACATATCAGCCTATTATACTGCTGCTAAAAAGAATCTTAAAAACCCAACAAAAGAACATCTGCAATTAGCGATTGAACAAAATCTGGGTGGAATGACTGTATTCCAGATTGATTTCGTTGAGAATATGAACAAATGTCATTTTAATAATGATGACAGGTTTGCCATAATGGAAGGAGCCAAAATGGCAATGGACACGATAAAGAATTATGTTGACTGGCTAAAAAATCTGCAAAACGATAATCCACGAAGTTTCAGATTGGGGAAAGACTTATACCAAAAGAAATTCGAATTCGAATTACAATCCGGATATAAGGTTGATGAAATTTATGCCAAGGCTATTAGTCATAAACAGGAGTTACATGATAAGATGTTTGTATTAACCCTGCAATTGTGGAAAAAATATTTCAAAGCCGAAAGTATGCCCGTGGATACCCTTGTTGCTATAAAACAAATGATTGGGGTATTATCTAAAAATCATGTATCGCAGGATTCATTCAAGATTGCAATAGAACACCAATTACCCGAATTGACTGAATTTATCAAAGAAAAAGATCTTATCTATATGGACCCATCAAAGCCATTGGTGGTAAGGAAGGAACCAGGATATATGGCTGGGGTGGCAGGTGCTTCAATTTCGGCACCCGGCCCATATGACAAGAAGGGCAATACCTATTATAATGTTGGCAGTCTTGAAGGTTGGGATAAGGAAAAAGCTGAGAGCTACCTGAAAGAGTATAACAACTATACTATGCAGATACTCAATATTCATGAGGCTATTCCCGGACACTATACGCAATTGGTACACGCAAATAAAAACTCTAGTATCATTAAAACAATATTTGGTAATAATGCAATGATAGAAGGATGGGCAGTATATGGTGAGCGCATGATGATAGAAAATGGCTATGGCGGCTATAATGGTATTGATTCAAAGGTATCATCGCCCGAAATGTGGCTGATGTATTATAAATGGAATCTACGCAGCACGTGCAATACAATACTTGATTATAGTGTGCATACCAAAAACATGGGTAAGGATGAGGCAATAAAATTGCTTCAGGAGGAAGCTTTCCAGGAAAAAACAGAAGCCGAGGGCAAATGGAAGAGAGTGTCCGTAACCCAGGTTCAGTTGGACTGTTATTTTACAGGTTATACCGAAATTTATGATTTCAGGCAGGAAGAGATGAACAGGCTGAAAGACAGGTTTGACCTCAAGAAATTTCATGAACGGTTCCTAAGTTATGGTAGTGCACCGGTAAAATATATAAAGGAATTGATGACGAAATAAGATTTGGCTAGGGTTGTATTAGAATATTTGAACCAATGACCACCTGTTCAAAGAGTTCATCAACCTCATCATTGGTAACAGCGATGCAACCCCAGGTCCAGTCAAAGCCAATGAAACTATCGGGCTCATTTTCGTAGCCATTGAGGAATCCATGTATTTTCACATCACCACCGGTTGATTTGCCAAATTTGCGGGCATATGCCCTATCCTTATCATTTGGGTAAGAGATGCCCAAACATTTATGAGCCATACTTTGTGCGCTTTTGCCATTTATTTGGTACAAACCTTCAGGTGTTTTTCGGTCACCTTTGAAATGCTTTGCTCCAATCGGTGATTCACCTAATGAAATCTTGTATTCCTTTAATAATTTTTGTTTGCAAAAGACCATCATTTGTCTTTTGCTTTTTATAACCGAAATACTATCTATAGTTAGGGATAAATGCAGTGACTTGGGGGTTGAATTTTTCTGTGCAAAGCAGCAAGTAGGGAGGAATAGGATTGCTAAAAGCAAAAAAGCCGAAATTCGGCCCAATAATAAATTGCTGTATAAAGAAGGTGCAAAGTTCATTCAATATAAAGTAGAGAATTTTTAGACAATAATATTACAATTAAAACCAACCCATTGAGACCTAATTGCTGCTATAGTTTTAATTAAACCATCGAAAGAGGCCGGTTTTGTAAAATATGAATTTGCGCCAAGGTCGTAGCAACGTTTCCTTTCGGTTTCATTGTTTGTGGTGCTAAAAATCACTACAGGAATTGATTTAAGAAGAGGGTTTGACCTTATGTCTTTAAGTGCTTCCCTACCATCTTTTTTGGGCATATTAAGGTCTAGCAGTATAAAAGATGGAAGATTGACTGAAATTTCGAGACTAATTAACTTATTAAGTTGAGCCATTAATTCTATACCATTCTCTGCAAACTGGAGCTTATCATGAAAATTATTTTCATAAAATGCTGATTGAAGCAAAAACCGGTCATCTGCATCATCCTCAGCTATCAATACAAATACACCCTCCATACTCTATTCTGAACAATAAAGTTAGGCAATATTTCGAAATCCGATGAAATTAACACGAGGTAATTAGACAAATTAGCGACAAACATAAAAACTGAACACATGAAGAAAGTGTGCATAATAAGAGTATTGCCCCTGAATTTACCATGAATCTTACCATGAATGAAATTAAATATACGAAAACTACCTTATAATACGACTATCAAATAAATCATTTGCATAAAAATGCCGGGAATTCTTAATTTTGGCGAAATTAGAAAAGGATGGCACATTATTATTCGTTAGGTAAAATACCTCAGAAAAGGCATACACAGTATAGAAAACCTGATGGTGGTTTATATTCAGAACAGCTTTTTAGTACTGAAGGTTTTTCATCAAATTCGTCATTGCTTTATCATGTTCATCCCCCTACACAAATAATAAAGGCAGAAGAACCAATAAATGTAGCACCTACAGCAGCCACATCTAATATATTGAAACACAGATGTTTTAAAGGTTTCGATGTTGCACCAAATGCCGACTATCTGAAAAGCAGAAAAACAGTGCTTTTTAATAATGATGTGCAGTTGACACTAGCTTCACCTACGAAAGGATTGACAGATAATGTTTTCTATAAAAATGCAGATACTGATGAGGTAATCTTCATACACGAAGGCAATGGAAGGCTTTTGACTCAATATGGTAGTTTACCATTTGGGTATGGTGATTATGTGGTGGTGCCCCGTGGCACAATTTACCAGATAGAATTTGAGCAGGAAAATAATAGACTTTTTATAGTTGAGTCATTTAGCCCAATCACCTTCCCTAAGAGGTACCTGAGCAAATATGGCCAATTACTGGAGCATGCACCATTTTGTGAGCGGGATATTAGGAAACCTCAAGATTTAGTGACTCATGACGAGCAGGGTGAGTTTTTGATACAGGTAAAGAAAAAAGGGTTGCTCTACCCTATTTGGTATGGCCACCATCCTTTTGATGTTATAGGTTGGGATGGATGCGAATATCCCTATATTCTGAGCATTCATGATTTTGAACCAATAACAGGCCGAGTGCATCAGCCACCACCTGTTCACCAGACATTTGATGCTCATAACTTTGTAATCTGTTCTTTTGTACCCCGTTTGTATGATTATCACCCACTGGCAATTCCTGCTCCATACAATCATAGCAATATAGATAGTGATGAGGTGCTTTATTATGTAGATGGTGACTTTATGAGCCGTAAACACGTAGAGCGCGGTATGATTACCTTGCACCCTGCCGGAATTCCGCATGGGCCACACCCAGGAACTGTTGAAAAAAGTATTGGGGCTAAGGAAACCAAGGAACTTGCTGTAATGGTAGATACCTTCCATCCGCTTATCCTCACAAATGAGGCACTGGGGATAGAGGATGAGAAATACGTATATAGCTGGCTGTAGTTGACAAAATAGGTTTTAACCTTGTGTTCAATCAGGATATTATATTTTTGCAATAAAATTGATTAATGGTAATTGCTAATCCAAAATATGATGTTGTATTCAAAAGCCTAATGCAAAATACGCGCATAGCCCGTTTTTTTGTTGAAACGCTAATTGAAGAAACCATTGAAGATATTGAGATTCAGCCTCAGGAATTTGTTTATAACGATAGGGTACAAAATCTGGGTGTTTCGCGTTACGATTTTATTGCTACCATAAAAACCAATGATGGCAAACACAAAAAAGTACTGATTGAAATTCAAAAAGCACGACATTCTGTCGATTTAATGCGGTTCAGGAATTACCTGGGGGACCAATACAAAAAAGAGGATGAAATTTTAACCGATATTGGCAGGGTCAAATCCCCGCTTCCAATAATAGCCTTTTACTTGCTAGGTTTTAATTTGTATGGTATTGATTCCCCAGCTATAAAGGTGGCAAGAAATTACACCGACCTTATTACCTACACAAATATTAACCGTAAAAATGACTTTATTGAAAACCTTTCGCACGATTGTTATATATTAATACTGCCTAAAATAAAGGGAAATGTACTTACCAGGCTGGAGGAATTATTGAGCATATTTGAGCAAAATAATTTTGCTGATGATAAAGGCCTAATAAAGGTTTATAACCATGAAACAAATAATGAGGTAATTAATAACATGGTTAATATGCTTCATTATATTGGCACCGACCCAGAAAGGAAAAAAGAGATTGAAATAGAGCAGGAAGGAAGAAGGACAATTGACGCATGGGGTGGTACAAAAATGAAGGTATTAGAACTAAAAGTTGAAAATGCCGAGCGGAAACTAGCCGAGAAACAAATGGAATTAGAAGACGCAATAATGAAGATGGAAACAGAAAGGCAGGGAAAGAGAACAAGAAAAACGAGAAAGGGAGCAAGACAGGGAGCTACTTAAAGTAATGGCTAAAGAACTTGAGAGATTAAAGCAGAAAATAGATGAATAAATATAATTCAATAAACAAACACAACATATAATGGGAACACTAACAGTAAGCCAAAAGATGACCTTGGCACAAGATTTCTTACCAATTAATGGTACTGATTTCATAGAGTTTTATGTAGGTAATGCCAAGCAGGCTGCACATTATTATAAAACAGCATTTGGCTTTCAATCATGTGCTTATGCCGGTCCTGAAACCGGGGTTAGGGATAGGGCATCGTATGTATTGAAGCAAGGTAAAATAAGGCTGGTGTTGACTACCCCGCTAAATTCTGATAATGCAATATCTCAACACATTCTGAAGCATGGTGACGGTGTGAAAATATTGGCATTATGGGTTGATGATGCTTACAAGGCATTTGAAGAAACTACCAGCCGCGGTGGTAAGGTATACATGGAGCCACAAACACTAACCGATGAGCATGGTGAGGTAAAAATGAGCGGCATCTATACCTATGGCGAAACTGTTCACCTTTTCATAGAACGCAAAAACTATAATGGTGTTTTCTTACCTGGATATAAGGCATGGAACAGCAAATATAACCCAACAGATACCGGATTGCTTTATGTGGACCATTGTGTAGGTAATGTAGGATGGAATAGGATGAACCCTACCATTAAGTGGTATGAAGATGTAATGGGCTTTGTAAATATCCTATCTTTCGATGATAAGCAAATCAATACCGAATACTCTGCATTAATGAGTAAGGTAATGAGCAATGGCAATGGATATGTAAAATTCCCAATCAACGAACCAGCCGAAGGCAAAAAGAAATCTCAAATTGAAGAATACCTTGACTTTTATGAAGGAGAAGGTGTGCAGCATATTGCGATAGCTACAAATGATATTGTATCAACAGTAAAGCAATTGATGGCTCGTGGTGTTGAGTTTCTTGATGCGCCACCTAATGCCTATTATGAGGAATTACCAAACCGTGTAGGCAAGATTGATGAGGATATTGCCCCACTGCAAGAATTAGGTATTTTGGTGGATTGTGATGAGGAAGGATACCTGTTGCAACTGTTTACCAAGCCCGTAGAAGACCGCCCCACCCTATTCTTTGAAATTATACAGCGTAAGGGGGCACAGAGTTTTGGTGCAGGTAATTTCAAGGCATTGTTTGAATCAATAGAGCGTGAACAGGCTAAACGTGGTAATTTATAATGGTAATTTATAAGATCAATAGGTAGTGATTTAGCGATTGACTAAGATCATCTTTCACAATGCCTATAGTCATAATATACCCTTAGGAATACAGGTAAATTTGTATCAACATCTTAATAATAAATGATGCATACAATTATCAAACATTCCTGTCTATATAGCTTCTAAGGGATAACCTTTTTCCTTCCGTAAAGCTGGCTAATCATTTGGCCAGCTTTACTTTTTTATGGAAAACCCTATTATAACTGAGTATTGTGATCCAATAGTACATCAATCAATTTGTAATTCTACCTTTGTAAAAAGACCAAATGCCGCTTAGCACAATTTTCAACGACAAAACACTGAAACCTAAGGAAAGGACAGAACAGATTGCTAAATTAATAACCGAAAACACTCTTAACCAAGTCGACCTAATTGCCTTTGCAGTGAAAGCAAAAGAGCCAGTAAAAGCGACATGTATTGAAAGCCTGGAATTTGCCACACAGGCAAATCCTGGCCTAATAACTTTTGATACTTTGCATTTTGTGATTAATAGCCTACAGGATAAATCACCAAGAATAAAATGGGAATCAGCAAAGGTGATAGGTAATACAATACATTTATTTCCCGGTGACATTGAGCTTGCAGTTGGGAAACTACTCATAAATACTGAAGATACCGGAACTGTGGTAAGATGGAGTGCAGCATTTGCTCTGAATCAGATTATCAAGTTGCAAACAGAAATTAATGAGCATCTGGTGCCTGCGGCAGAGGCAATCATTGCCCGTGAAGAAAAGAATAGTATTAAGAAGATCTATCAGGAGGCACTAAAAAAGATAAAGGCGGTGAAGAAATAAGCTTTATCTCTATTTCATGATCAAGGCCTGGTAATGTTTATACTCCGGGTTTTAGTAAGACTATTTTTTTGTTTTGAGGTAAAATTATTTTTCCACTACGGTCGTTGAATGAATTGCATGCGATTTCGCATCTACCTTCGATTGGATGTTTCTTCAACCATATGTCCAATTTCCCTGAAAAAATCATATAATAGTTTATAGGTTTTGGCATCAGCATTGATGAAATGAAAACTATCTGTTTGCATATACTCACAGCTCAAACAGACATTTAGCGTTGATACAATTTCATTATTACCATTATAAAATACGATTGCATCACGGTAAAAAGGGGCACACATCCATATAGGAACATCAAAAATTTCGGTTCTTAAAATACTCCTTAGCCTTTCAGCTTCGGGTTCGGTGGATATAAATGTATTTATTTTTTGACTTTTTGGGTGAAACCTGCCATTTTCTACTATTAGCTTTTGCTGACAATTCAAACCTTCAATAAAGGTTGTGAGTCGTGCCTTATCTATAGCATTAGATGCATCAATTCCCTGTTTTCTACGATTTAGCTCATTATATTCAAGTAGAGAGGCCTTTCTCCTTTCATCGAACTCTTGCCCTCGCTGGAATGACCATGTTTCGAGGTAGTTGAATTTAAGATTATTTATGTAGTCTGGGGAGGGGGTGTATATATAGGAGTGCATTGGGGGAATACTTTAATAGATTATAATAAGTATGGCATTGTATACGCACTCTACTCTCACACTCCGCTCTCATTTTTATGTGGCCTCGCCAGGAATCGAACCTGGATCTGGAGCTTCGGAAACTCTTATACTATCC
>CAIWHI010000148.1 GCA_903912435.1 uncultured Bacteroidota bacterium
CAAACCTTTTGCAAGGTGTCTTTTAATGATGCTGGCTCTTTAAAAATGAGTATCTCTGGCACCCTATCAGTATAACAACAATTATTATTGAATAAGTACAACTGGCCTGCTGAGTTGATTCTTATATTATGCTGCCCACAAAACATTGATTCTGTTTTTACTTTCCCATTGGGCATGTATTGCTCCCCAAACGTGCCGGTAATATTCCCCTCTGGGTATTTGATTTTTATTATGCGGTTAATAGCTTTGAAACCTAAATAGATTAATCCATCCTTTTCATTTATTGCCAGGCTATTATGTAATGTCATCAGGTCAGGCATCCCATTCAATTTCTTGTATTTATAAATATCCGACTCCTTGAAATACCTGGAATACCTCCACGACCAAACCACTTTCCCATCCTTATTATATTCTATTAAAGTTGCCAGTGGTAGTTTATGATAGTCATTGGCTAAAAAATGTGAGGTTATCATACTCCTTTCATTTTTTGTTCCATTGGGTATAATTAATGCACTATCATTTTCACTTGGGTATTTTGAATTCCATAAAACATTTTCAGTACCAATAGTGAGGTAATGGCCATTTTCCAGTTTAATAATATCGTGGTTGTAATGTTCTATGCTATCACCACTCACATCGCCAGTGTTTGGGCCTTTCCAGATAATTGATCCATTATAATCCAAATCATAAATCTGTTCATCTACCAGGCAGGTGATTGAGCCATTTGATAATTTTAGGTCATGCGGGGTGGTAATACTTCCTTCAATAATTGGCAAATACCATAATGGATTACCCTTCATGTCGTAAAGAGCCCTATTGCCATCTATAAATACTAATGCATCCTGGTATTTTTTTGCCTTTTGGGTAACCCTCAAACGAACCTGGTGAGTATCAACCTCGGGTAATAAGCCAGTACTAAAATGATGAAATGTGGAACTGCTGGTAACTTCATTATTAATTTTCGAATCAGGTGAAATACGCCATGTGTATTGTTTCCCAAATGAAGGTACTTCTATCAGATTACGATTGCCTTTACATTTAACTTTAAGAACAATGTTCTTACTAAAGGAATCCAATGAGTTGAAAGTACCAGTAGCAATTTCAATAGAATAATTCTCCTCTATATGTGCTGATGTAACCTGAAAGCCAACTAATCTATAATTCAGTAGAGCACCTTCTTTTGGTAAAATTTGAGATAGTAATTGGCCTGGCAGAAACAAAATTAGGAGCAATATTACTATCCGAAACATATAAAGTCATTAATTAACACGTAAAGATAAGATAAAAAATGAAGTTGTTGGGACCATAACTGGTAATAATTAACTAACACCTACAATTTTAGAGTATAGAATAGAGATTTAGATAACTCTCAAATGTTTGGATAAGGGTTTATTACTCATTTAATATAAAAACATATAAACAATACATGGTCACCAAATGAAATTTACACCTTCAATAAAGCCTCCATTACATTAAAGGCTATCGGGCAAACAGTAGTATTTTTCAAAGTCAGCTCTACCCTATTCAGGAACACATCTTCATCGGTATAGGGGTAGCGGCTGCAATCGCTTGGGCGGTCATCATATATATTGCAGGTATTATCTTCAGCCAAAAAGGGACATGGCTTGGTGCGCGATACATAATCACCTTCCTTATCTATCATCAAGTAGCGGGCCACCAGTTCACCTTCTTTAATTCTTAGGGTTTTTGCAATACGTTTTATATCAGGCTGCTTAAAACGAGGACTATGGTTTTTACAGCAATTAGCACAGGTAAGGCAATCTATCTTATCAAATGCAGCTTCACTAAGCTCAGGTAATGCTGCCAGCATCTTGTTATAATTGCCCCGCTCCAGCAAATATTTATATGCCTTGCGATGCTCCTTTGCGTCTTTTTCCCACTGCTCCATTTTTAGTATATAGTCTTTAGTGTTTAGTAGATAGTTGGTGGTGGATATAAGTTAGTAGGTAGTATTGG
>CAIWHI010000149.1 GCA_903912435.1 uncultured Bacteroidota bacterium
ACCCCGGAGGGGTGATATTATCTCATAATAAATAAAATAATATCACCCCTCCGGGGTTTATCATCGTTAATCGCTACTTTTCTACAATAATATCAACCCTTCGGGTTTCGAAATTTCAATTTGTTTACCCGGTAAAGGTTAAAATGCTATAATTGCATAAGAGCAGAAAATTATTAATTTACTAACCCAAAATCCGTTGAATACGGGCAATAGTTTCATCTCTGCCAATCAATTCTGCAATTGCGAAAACCCCCGGTCCAAACTTGGCACCTACCAACATTATCCTGAAAGGCAGCATTACATCACCCTTTTTCAGGCCATGGTTAGGCAATTCTGCATTAAAGCTAGCCTCAAGGTCAGTATGGTTCCAGTTTTCGGTAGTGGCTAATGTATTTACCCAATTAGTAAAGAAATTCTGCCTTGCATCATTCCACTTATCCTTAATGGCTGCCATTTCCTTTATTTCAGGTGTCTCGAAGAAGAAATGACCCTGTGCCCAGAAATCGGGTAATAAGGTGCAACGGTCTTTAACCAATGCTATTACATTTTCCAGGAAACCAAGATTATTACCGTTTACAGTAGCTTTTTCATTGATTAGTGGGGCTATCATACCAGTCAGTGCAGCATTATCGGTATGCTGTATATACTGATGGTTGAACCATTTTGCTTTTTCAAAATCAAATTTAGCACCACCCTTATGCACCCGCTCCATTGAGAATTTAGCAACCAATTCATCAAGACTAAATAATTCCTGACCTGTGCCGTCATTCCAGCCCAGCATAGCCAGCATATTTACAAAAGCCTGTGGAATAAAGCCCATTTCCCTGAAGCCACCTGTTGTTTCACCTGTTTTAGGGTCAAGCCAGTTCATGGCAAACACCGGGAAACCCAGCCTGTCGCCATCCCTTTTGCTTAGCTTACCGTTACCATCAGGTTTCAATATCAATGGCAGGTGGGCCCATAAAGGCATTTGTTCTTCCCAGCCCAGGTATTTCCATAGCAGCACATGAACAGGTGCACTAGGCAACCACTCCTCACCACGGAAGGCATGTGTTATCTGCATCAGGTAATCATCTACCACCACTGCAAGGTGGTAAGTAGGCATCCCATCAGCTTTCAGCAATACCTTATCATCAACCAATGCACTATCAAAATGTATTACTCCACGTATCAGGTCAGTAAGTGATACAGTGGTATGTTCAGGCATTTTTATCCTCACTACATAGGGTGTACCCTTATCCAGCAATTCTTTAACCTCATCAGCAGGCAGGCTGATGGAGTTTTTCATCAACATGCGGGTATGGTGGTCGTATTGTGGATTGGTATTATCATCCCTGCGGAAATCACGTCGCATTGTTTCCAGGTCTTCAGTAGTATCGAAGGCATAATAGGCATGCCCCGATGCTATGAGCTGGTCGGCATAAGCTTTATACATGCTTTTTCGTTCACTTTGGCGGTAAGGGGCATGAGGACCGCCTACCAATGGGCTTTCATCAGGAACCAGGCCACACCATTCCAGGCAATCCATTATATATTGCTCGGCACCGGGTACAAAACGGGTTTGGTCGGTATCTTCAATACGCAGGATAAAA
>CAIWHI010000150.1 GCA_903912435.1 uncultured Bacteroidota bacterium
CTACACCAGGACGTACACTCTGTCCCTACACGACGCTCTTCCGATCTGTTTTAGGTCAGCACCTATTCCTAATTCTGCGGGTTGTCCCATCTCTTTAGGGTATAAATATTTGCCTTTATCATGTGGGGCTTTTTCAACTTCCGGCACTATGCGGTGAGCATTTGCATAGGCATCATGCCTTACACCTGTCACCATCCAGCTCACCTTAATATTTGGTTGGTTGGTCTTAATTTCAAAACTGTTTCCGGTTATTTCCTGTGTTACAATAGCCTGTGCAAAGGTGGCCCCTATTACGGTAAGCTGGTAACGGAAGTCTTTATTCAATGCCTGGAAATAATCAGGCATTTTAACAGTTGCCTCTCCGCTGGCATCAGTGGTAATATTGCCATTGTAGATGTTCATCATATCAGGGCTTTCTACAAAACTGTGATAGAGGTATTTATTTTCAGGATCGAGCGGGTGGTCAATTTCAAAAGTACCACTGCCCTTACTTAACGCACCTACAACCCTTACATCTCCGGAAAAATATCCGCCATAGTTGTTTGTACCTCCTGATGCCTCACCATATACACCATAACAATTACTAGGCGTCCCAATTAAGTTTGTTGCACCACCATAAACACCAACTGAATAATCGCCCGAACCAAGTGAAAATCCTTTTACACCATATGTAGTAATACCAGACGCAGATGATTCACCTATACCATAAACTCCTGTACTGTTTCCAGCACCCAAAACACCAACACCATTTTGATCACTTCCAGATCGGACCATATTTGAGTATACACCAGTTCTTAGATTGTCATTAGGCCCATCGTATTCTACACGAATAACCCCACCTATAAATTCAGACCCACTTGAAAATGATGAAGGGGATGCGTGCTGTTTAATATAAAGTGCTACAGTATCAGTATTAGAATTAACTGACACTAAACCATGAGGAGAGCCGCCATTTATAGTTAACCTGTGGCCAGCTGCAGGGCTTTGATATATTATAGAGTTACCTATTGAAAAAGTTCCGGTAAACACTGGGATACTACCTTCGAACCCGTC
Source organism: uncultured Bacteroidota bacterium (assembly GCA_903912435.1). Classification (GTDB taxonomy): domain Bacteria; phylum Bacteroidota; class Bacteroidia; order Chitinophagales; family Chitinophagaceae; genus Nemorincola. The sequence goes on from CAIWHI010000150.1 coordinate 1,054, forward strand.
ATCGCCAAAACCAATTGGATTCCAATTTGTGCCAGTATAATAATAATACCCTGGAGTACTACCGTCGGTTTGGTAAACTAATAGCCCAGTAGCAGGTAAGTGGATGGCCATTCTTTGTACTGCGGTCATACGTGGCACCAATACACCTTTTGTAGTACTGCTTACATCAAGCATAGCACTTGTATCAGCAGCAGCTCCGGTAGCATTTACCGCTACTCCCTGTGCCGAAAGTTGGTTACCTGCTAATACGCCTGTAATAAGCGCTATACAAAATGCATAAAGTTGGTTGTGTTTCATTTTTTGTTGATTTTAAATGTTTCTGTAAACAGATGTGATATTTTGTTTTATCTAACGTGTATGTGGAATGTCATTTTAATTTTTAAATAAAGTGGGGGTAGATACTTGTTTGTCATTTGGGCTTTATCTACCCCACTTATTTACTTAGTCAATACCATTTTCTTAGTGTCAATCATTTTGCCATCTATTATCAGTGAATACTGATACATACCTGGAGAAAGAGCGCCACTCTGGATGGTGAATTCGCTGGTGCCTGTTTGGTGAACTGGGAATGTCATTACTTCAGATCCTGTTGTGGTGCTTACCTTAATTATTGCAGAATTGAAGTTGCCGGGAATAGTGCAACGGATCAAGGTATTCATAGTGAAAGGGTTAGGGAAATTCTGTGTTAATAATGGCTCCTGACTGCCATCAGTTGTTTGAACTGAAGATGTATTAGCTTTTAGGTAATTAGCACAACAGTTGGTCATTGCATGATGCATGTCATGTATTAAAGCTCTTAGTTCGTCTATCTGAGTCTGTAAATCCTCATTTTGTTTTTTCAATTGCTCATTAGTTGCAGATAATTCCTGAACTGATTTTACAATAGGCATAATAAAATCGGTATAGCGCACACTATACAACCCGTCTGGTGTATTTGGTTTTTCAACACCTGTAAAATCATACCCTGATTCAATAGCAGCTTTCTCGACTTCCTGGGCTATAAAGCCTGTTTGAGTGAGCTTTTCAATGTCATATTTACCTGCAAAGTCTGCATCTCCCTGTTTTTTATTTTTATATATAATATCATTCTCCCTGTGAATATTCAAATTGTAGGTAACGGGGCGCAAACGGTTGATGAAGTCAAGTCCCTTTACATTTGCCTTTACATTATCCTTTACCCTTGCATCGCTATAGGCGGTAATACCTGTTACCTGTGCACGAATAGATACAATGCTGGTATTGCCTAACTCTACTGTGTTACTTCTGCTAAGGGCAGTCCCAGTGTTATAACCTAAGCCTACCCAGTTGGTAATTGCAGTATTAGTAATAGCGTTGCCTGAATTATACCCAATGCCACAATTATTAGAACCTGTAGTTGTAAGAAATAATGTATTATTACCCAATACCGTATTTTTTACTCCTGTTGTTAATGCATATAATGAACTTAGACCAATGGCAGTATTATCGCTTCCATTATTCTGGTCAAGTGATACACTACCAATGCCAATATTGGAAGATCCGTTTCTATTGCCAACTAAAGCATGAGATCCAATAGCTATATTAGAACCACCGTCTATATTATACATTAATGCGCCTTCACCAATTGCTGCATTATCCGTACCAGTAGTATTGGCATTTAATGCTATAGCTCCTATGGCAGTATTATAAAAGCCGGTAGTATTGAATCTTAAGGCCACAGAACCAAGTGCAGTATTATTA
>CAIWHI010000151.1 GCA_903912435.1 uncultured Bacteroidota bacterium
ACTTGAACAGGATATCCTAAATGGAACAGTCCACTTTAATGACGATAATAAAAAGCTCTATTACAAACCAAATGAGGTTGATATAGAACTTGATTTATCATTCACATCATCAATGGTTGCGGAGTTGTTACCTATTGTGGCTTTATTAAAATTTGCCATAACAAAAGATGGCGGTGAAAGACAAAGCATCCTATTCATAGAAGAACCAGAAGTACATCTTCATCCTGAAATTCAGGTCAAATTGATGGAACTATTTGCTACGCTTGCAGGCAAGGGGGTAAAAATTGTTATGACAAGTCATAGCAATTATATGTTCAATAAGCTAAGTAATCTCCTACTTGAGGGTAAAATAGACCATAATAAAGTTGGTTCTTACCTAATGAAACAAACATCAGTAGGTAGTATTACCGATACCATGTCAATGAAAGCAGAAATTGATGGTATGAATGATGAAAACTTTGCCGATGTGGCTGAAATGCTTTATGAGGAGAGAATAAATATTTATGAAGAACTGAATAAAGCCGCCCACCATGCTGATTGATTTATTGAAAAACGACCCAATTATTAACCAGTTTTTCTGCGATGAGTGTAAAGAAAATGAGGTAAGTATAGAAATTGACAATTCGATTAATAAGGATGATTTACTGATAATAAAATTGGATGATTACTACCATCGGGAATCACACCCACAGCCACCTAGTCCAGATTGCCTAGTTATACAAAGATGCTCTGAAAATAAATTCAATGGATATATCATTGAGCTAAAAAACATTGATGGTCCTGGAGGATTTACAGTTAATGGCATTGTGCAAAAATTCACAACCTGCCTTGATGATTTCATGAGTAACAGGTTCGCACATTACTTTTACAAAAATGAAATAAATTATAACAGCATAAGGCTAATCTTTATTGCAGACCCTTACGATTATAAAAAAGTACCCGAAAAACAGAATAAGGCAAAGCCACATAGAATTGATGCCTTACTTTCAGTTAGAATACCCAAATATTTCGGCCATCACTTATTTATAGACCATAAGCTACCCAATCCGAAAATAAATAATTGCAAACAACCTCTAGCCTCCTAAAACTAAAAAAGGGGCCATAAGCCCCTCTCAAATATCTAATCGTAGTATTTACGATTTCTTGGCCAAATGAATCCTTTCCAAAAAGGCCCTGAATTTCTTTTTAGGTTTCATAACCCTTACAGATAGTATGCGTACATCATTATTAGGACGGTCGCGGGCATCACGGGGTTCTAAAACTATCTTTTCCACAACATCCATACCGGTAAGCACCTCACCAAATACGGTATAGTTATTATCAAGGAATGGTGTTCCGCCCACTGTTTTATAAGCTTCGCGCTGTGCAGGAGTAAACTTACGGCCCGACTGGCCTTCCATTTTTGTTAATTGCTCTTCGGTGTATTTCTTACCTACCACAATGTAAAACTGTGTAGGAGAACCTGCTTTGTCAGGTGTATTTTCACGAGCTACCGCTAGTGCGCCTTTTTTGTGGAAGTACTCCTCATTAAACTCGGCAGGTACCTTATAATTCAACCCACCTGAACCAAGAGCCTGGCCTGGTTTTGCATGCTTTGAATCAGGGTCACCACCCTGTATCATAAATTCAGGTATGATACGGTGAAACAGGGTGCTATCGTAACCATGGTCACCAGCTACCTTTATCATATTATTGGAGTTCTGCGGTGTTTTGTCGTAGAGCATCAGGGTGATGGTTCCAAAGGTAGTTTCCATCTTCACCTTGGTTTTTTGCCCGAAAGAATTGGCCACTACTACAAGGGCAGTAAGGGTAATAATTAGTTTTTTCATTGAGTTTGAAATTATGTTTATACAGTAAATAGTATCGTGATAATAATATTTTGCGAATTTAGGTGATTACCTACTTTGTAGCAATATTTTGCAAAAAGAGGCAGGAGTATTTTATTGGCTATCCAAGTTGTCGGTACAAAATCGGTGATTATAAACCAATCTTAGTAATTATCGCCATAATAGGTATTGTCTGTCTTACGGAAATCGCCCCTTTTCCAGGCCTCAAAAAACTGCCCCCATGCCAATGGATTAAGGATGTTCATAGGTTGTTGCTGGCCATAGTAAACAGCATCTTTTGCCTGCTGCGACATGGTACGGTTCTGGGTTTCACGGCCATCACGTGGAAGTGTGTAGGCCAATGCCGCCATTACACGCGAATTGGTATTCCTGCGTGCCTTCTCATAATAATCATTTGGTATGCGCCAATGGGTAAATGCGTAATTAAATGCCTCACGCGATGGTAAGGGACGCACAATAGTTTCAGGCAGGTAAAAAGTATCCTGAATCATTGGCTGGATAATAGTGAGGTACTGGTTTTTCGCATCCTTTGAAACCACATATTCTTTGGTACGGAAACCAATACAGCTAAACTCAAGTGTATCTCCCTTAAAACATACTATGCTGAAAACACCTGTACTAGCTGATTCTACACCCCTGTTTTTATTTTTTACCTGTATTGTGGCCTCAGGCACGGTACGAAGGGTATCAGAGGTGACTATTACACCATTTACCTGTATCAGATTATCATTAGCCTGTGCACCTGCATCTACAGCCACCATAGTGCATACCCAACACAATATTAAAGAAAGGACCAGCGATAACCTCATATTGCAAAGATAGGGTATTCAATAAAGCGTAGGTAAGACCCGCCCACGCATTTTGGATAGAGGAATGTTAAAAATTTAGATGAAAAATGCTGATTTTCAACCTGCAAAACTACTATTCTGTCTCTTCTACATTCAACGGGACATAATTATTCATATGTCTTTTGTGCAGGAAATAGGCAGAGATAGATGCAAAACATATCAGTAGGATAACAGTCAAATTATAGGATGTTAGAAAGCAGCTCTTAGAAAAACATATCCTACCATAAATGTCATATACGCCATCATGAAAAACGTAATCTTTGAAATACAGCAAGGTGCGTATAAAAATATAGCCAAAGGCACCCAGTAGCGAAGAATAAACCAAGGTATTAAATGGACTAAGTGGTAGAAAGCCTCTATTGCCTGCCCTACGGATATAATAATAAATACCACCAAAAAGACATCCTAAAAAGACACTTAAAGCTGCAAAATAACTGTACCAGAAATTAATAATTGTGTTTTCGAAAAATTGCTCAAATGGTGCATAAATCAGGAATATAATCATTACCGACTTTAGAAAATAGGCTGCCTGAAATTGCACCTGGGTATCGGCCCTTTCTGAGAGTCGATGCCCTAAAAGTGCAAATGTAATAACTGAAGGCACAAAGGCAAGCCATGCATATTCGCGTGACTCAAGATAAAAAGCCCCATGAAGAAATACTGAAATCAGGAAAATGAAGAGGTCTAAAATAAGTAATCCTGTAGCATTAAATTTCCTGGCTTTTGGATTTTCAGAACGGCGAAAAAAATGAACTACAGGGATAGTCACCAATAATAACAGCAATACTGGACCTAGAAACAATACAAAACCTACTACTTCCAGTCCCGACAAATAATCGGCATAGCAAGGCGTAGGCAGCAGTAGCATTGCTGCTATGCAAACCGAAATTCGCAAAAATAAAGGGGAACTATATTTCAATATTATTAGCGTGGTTTGTTATAACCACCGCCACTGCCGCCTGAATAACCGCCGCCACTGCCGCCTGAAT